>JBGUUN010000131.1:0-2175 GCA_045133555.1 Oscillospiraceae bacterium | reverse complement strand
CGAGCGCTCGGTTTCACTTTCCTTCCACTGCGCGAATGCGTCGTTGAAGGCATATTCCATCGAAGGCTCAAAGCCGATATTACTGTCTTCCTTCCAGCATTCCAAGGCTTCTTTGACATTTTCGCTTTCGGCAGCAGCTATCTGCTTCATATATGCAGCCAGTGCCGCAGGGGTCGCGTCGGTAATCTGCAGGGTATTGCAGACCGCTTCCGATCCTTTGGGCAGGATGCCGTCTTTGGAGAGCAGCAGCATCTGTTTTGCCATCGCCCACGCAATGACATGCTCGGTCGTCACATAGCAGCAGCAAAGGAATTTTACCACCGCAAGCTGGCGTGCGATCTCGCTGCCGGATTTTGCGTCAAGCTGTTTTGCTGTCGATTCCAGCAGCGCTAAGCCCTTTTGGAAGGCTTCTTTTACCGCGACAACACGGTTGTATCGAAGGACGGTATTTTCATAATCCGGGAATACCGGGTCAGGGTAGATCGGATTCCAGATTGCAAAGCCCTTATGGTTTGCCCACGGTACGCTCGGTGCTGCAAGGTCTTCGATCTTCTGATCAAAGATCAGCGGATAGGACGGACCGCAGCGATAAGGACCGTACTGATCGATCGCCGATGCTACCACATGGCGGATGCCCTCACTCATTATTGCCCATGCCTGCAATGCAAGCTTTGCACAGTTACCGTAATCCCGTTTGGCGATCTGCCCAAGCATCTCGTCATTTGGGATACCGCTTGCATCATATGCGTTTTTGGCAAACAGGCTCAAGAAGGATGGCATCCATCCGAAATGATGGTTTTCCATCAATCCGCAAAGTCCGTAGTCACGGTTGGCTTTGCATAAGGCCTCATAGCGTTTTTGCCACTGGTTCGGTACCGGCAGATACGGTACGACACCGATGTCCCAGGTACGGCCGCCGGTATTTGCCATAGCGTACAGGCGGATTCCCAGCTCACGGGCTTTTTCGGCTTCATCCACAAAGACACAGGAAGGACCTTCGAACGAGATGGAATAGTCATCAATCTTGTAGGTCTTGCCGTTTTCGCCGGTAAAGATCTCCCACATATCAAAGGTGACAAGCAGCGTGACGCCTTTCGGCAGGTTTTCGATCAGGGCAAGTCGGGCTTCTTTTTCCACATAGCCCCAGTTGTAGCTCCAGAAAACGATGTCCGCATCCGGATTATATTGATTGATGGTGTCTTTTACGCGTTTTACAAGCTGCGGATAGTCATAACACGGATACCAGCCCGGAGAAGGTCTTGGGTCATCCGCAGGCTTTAACTGGAAACGGATACCGGAAGTATGCGGGTCCTTGGACGGGAATTCAAAGCTCTCACCAACAAAGATGATACCCTTGATGCCCGGGCAGTTCTTGAATAACTTGCCGAAAGAAGCTTCGTAATAGCTTTCGGCTTGTGGGTCATCCGGATGAACGTCGCAGATCATCTGGCTGTAAATATACACGTCCAGACCGTAGCCTTTGGCGCGCCAAACCAGATTGTTAAAATCGCAGTAGCCCCTGCCGGTGCCCGGCCAGAGTGCATCCGGGTCCTCAAAGCCGTGGATATGCGTATCCGGATGACCGGCATATACTAAGATCGCATCCATTCCGGCATGCGCGCAGGCTTCTAAGAAATTGTCCGGGAAGGTGTCCAGCTCCACACCGGAGTGGGTCATTCTCGGTGAGAATAACGGTGCATGCTCCTTATCTTCCGGCAGCAGGGTACATTCACCGCGCAGGCGCATGCTGTCTTCCAGGTAGTATACACCCTGTGCGGTACCTCTTTCGGTCTTTCCGACAACAACGACACGCGACGGGGTGATCTGCATACGGAAAGCAGCCGCCATATCGGAGGCAACGGCATAGCCTTTGGCATCTTTTTCTTCCAGCAGGACGATGCAGTTGTTTTTTTGATGCAGATAATCTTCGATCTTATCGGTTCTCCGAATGCGCAGACAGACGCCGAAAGCATCCGCAAAGAAGCGATACAGATCTTCCGAAAAATACCGTACCAGTCTGGATTCGGTTACGGGTACAACGATCTCCCAGCTTTCATCGATCGGATATCCCACATCAAAGCAAGCATTGGGCGTAGGGGACAGACGGGAAACCGCTTGGAAATTACGGTTTCTGAAACTGTAATCATGTTTTCCGGTTTTCATAGACATCCTCCT
>JBGUUN010000130.1:0-3395 GCA_045133555.1 Oscillospiraceae bacterium | reverse complement strand
GCGTCAAACAGCGTACCGGTGGCATCGGAAGTGTGCTGCCAGTACATCAAGCCGCCAAGGCGGTTATCTTTGACGTATTTTGCTTTCCAATAGATGGACATCGGGTCATCGTAGGAAATGAAGGAATAACCGTCAAACAGCCACGGTGCTTTTGCGGTGTCATCCCAGTATTTGGTGAAGCGTTCGCTCTTTTCGTAGTTGAGGTAGATCTGGGTATAATCCGGACCGAAGTCACCGATGGTTTCCGCCGGCTGATGCATACCGTTATTTTCATTCACCACGCCATCCCATCTGCGAGAGTAGAATGCGCAGCCGATGACGATCTTCTCTGCTGGGACACCGATACCAAGCAGCAGCTTTACGCCTTCATCCGCAGAGAATTTGACCGGCGCACCGACCGGCTCGTAAAGGTTGGTGTGATGACCCGCCGGCTGTGCCCAACCGCGCATGTCATAGGTCATAACATTGACAAAGTCGAGATACGGATGCACTTTTTCCATCTCGGTGGTATCCAAAAACCACTGGCCCGCCGCAGCTGCGATGGTCAGAAAGCATTTTCTGCCGCGTTTTTGTGCATACGCATCCAATGCTTCGCGGTAACGGCGCATCAGTTCGGTATGCTGATATTTTTCGGCCGCATCACCGGTATTTCCCGGGAATTCCCAGTCGCAGTCAATACCGTCGAGGTCGAATTCATAAATAACCTTCATGGTTGAATCAACAAATGCCTCGATCTTATCCGGTTTGGTTGCCGGACCGTGACCGAATGCATCACCGCCGCCGGTGGAGAGCATGATATTTAAATTCGGATTGAACGCACGCAGTTTCGGAACAAAGCGGAAGAATTTACGGATGCGTTCGATCGAGATCAGATCATCCTCTACAACGCCGAATGCGATATTCAAATGTGTCAGACGCTTCGCCTGAGAAGCTGTGATATGCGGCAAACCGGAAGCTACGGTATAACCTACGAAACGGTAATTACTCATATGATTTCCCCCTGAATCGATTTTATTTATTTTCAGTATAACACTTACGGTTTTTTTTGTCAACTACTTGAAACTGTCACCCAAAAGCGGTATAATGGTTACAATCACAATGGCAAAGGAGTATATTTATGAATAACAAAAAGCCAATCATCGGATTATCCAGTTCTTACGAGAAAGATGAAAAATACGACCGCATTTATTTAAATCACAGCTATCTTGATACCATCCGTCATTTTGATGCGATTCCGCTGATTTTGCCGGTAGAAGGCACCAGAGAAGAGCTTGAGACTCTGATCGACATGTGCGACGGTGTTTTACTCACCGGCGGCGATGACATCGATCCGAAGCTGTACGGCGAGGAGATCTTAAACGACACCGTTTCCCTTACCCCTGACCGTGACAAAGGTGAAGCTGTCATCTGCGATCTTGCTGTCGAGCGCGATCTGCCGATGTTCGGCATCTGCCGCGGCATTCAGATGATGAATGTATATTTCGGCGGCAGCTTATATCAGGACATCCCGGCACAGATCGAAACCGAGGTCAAACACAGTATGGTGGCACCGTTCCACCGCTGCTGTCACGATGTCGTTGTTGAGAAAGACTCCCCGCTTCACAAACTGGTCGGCCGCGATGTTATCGGCGTCAACAGCCACCATCATCAGGCGGTCAAAGCGGTGGCACCGGGCTTTATTGCTATGGGTCACTGCCCGGATGACGGTGTGATCGAAGCTATCTGCAATCCGGACAAGAAATTTGTCTGGGGCGTACAGTGGCATCCGGAGCGCGTCTGGGATATCGAGGACGCATCCACCAAGGTATTCGAAGCATTTGTTGAAGCCTGCAAAAAATGAGTGTTCTTTACGATAATTCCAACTTTTTCAATGCCTATGCGCAGATGTCCCGCAGCATCGGCGGACTGAGCGAAGCCGGTGAGTGGGAACAGCTTGAGCCGCTCTTTCCTGCTTTGGAGGGTAAAACGGTATTGGACATAGGCTGCGGATACGGCTGGCACAGCAGGTATGCAGTCGAGCACGGTGCCAAATCGGTGCTGGGGATCGATCAAAGCGAGCGAATGATCGCGGCGGCGAAACAGAAAAATGCAGCTGACGGAATTACATACCGGGTCTGCGACCTACTGGACTACGAATATCCGGAAGAACATTTTGATTTGGTGATCTCGAATTTAGTGTTACACTATCTCCCCGATCTGGATGCGGTGTATCGGTTGATCTATCGTACTTTAAGACCGGACGGTGTCTTGCTGTTCAACATCGAGCATCCGGTCTTTACTGCCGGAATCCGACAGCAATTTATGACCGACGGTGAGAAAACACTCTGCTGGCCGGTGGACGATTACTTCTATCCGGGGGAACGCAGTACGGAATTTTTGGGGCAGCAAGTGACCAAATATCATCACACGCTCAGTCAGATTCTGATGGGATTGCTCCGCTGCGGATTTGATTTGGAAGCGGTGGAGGAAGTGATCCCGCCAAAGAAATGGCGCGATATCCTGCCGGACGAGATGCGGCGGCCGATGATGCTGCTTATCAAAGCAAGAAAACTAAAATAAAATATGCCGAAGAATGTCTGTGATTTTGACATTCTTCGGCTTTTTTATTTACCTGTGTTCTGTCTTTTTCGCATCTTACGCCAACTGAAATAACCATAAATATCATTCGCCAAAAACGCAGCAAAGCAAACCATCACAGACCAATAACTGTCATCATGAATGCCTGCCATGATCCATAAGAAGATCAAAACGATATCATTGGTGGCATATGCAAGTGCAAAGTACGGGCTTCGCTTACAGGTCAGATAGACTGCAATATAGCTCGTTGTGACCGACAATGTACTGAAAATCAGATTTGCGGTATTGAAATACTCCAGCACATGATAAAAAACAAACGTAACGATAGCGGCAGTCAGCAGCATAATAACGACATCTTTTTTTCGAAGATGATCAACTCTAACCTCTGCCCTATTTCCGTTATACGGATTTTTGAGCCATGATATCAAAGCCAACACCGCCATCGGCATGCTCATTCCAAGGTAGGTCACCATCTCACCGTAATACGCAAAGGTATAAGAGATCATGCCGTACAGCACGCTGAATATGACCATCAGCAGCTGGCCGATCGGATTTCCCTTTGCGATAAAGATCAGCGAGGTAACACCGATGCCCGATGCGATCAAGGTCAGATAATTTTCCCTGTCAAAAATCAAAAACGACAGTATGATGAACAGCGCCGATATGCTCCACAGCAGGATCTCGGTTTTTGAAAAATAGCTTAAAATTCTTTTCATTCCGAAATATACTCTTCAGAATCAAAACAAGCATTCGCATACACATCTTCAAAGACCTAACGATGTGCCGACGAATGCTTGTCTGCATTTCTCTACCCGGTG
>JBGUUN010000129.1:0-1662 GCA_045133555.1 Oscillospiraceae bacterium | reverse complement strand
ATTTCCTCGATGCGCGGCGGTTCCTCCGGTAAAGGCGGATTAAAAGGCTTACTGTCGAGCATTTCGCCGCGGATGATGCTTCGCTATCTGATTGCGAAAAAGAACTGCAGAAAAGAAAACAGAGAGCTCCTTCCGAAGGATTTGTTCCAGCTCAAGAGCTTTATGTGTGCGGGTACCGACAATCGCTGCTATAAAGATGATTTGGAGCGTATGTGGGGCGTAACGCCGATGGAGCTGTTTGCGGGTACCGAGCCGACCTGTATCGGCTGCGAGACCTGGAGCCGCGAGGGTGTTTACTTCTTCCCGGATGCTTGTTTCTATGAGTTCATTCCGGAGGATGAGATGAACAAAAACATTGACAATCCGGATTATCAACCGCGTACCATTCTGTGGGATGAGGTCGTTCCGGGCGGTATTTATGAGATCGTACTGACCGTATTCAAGGGCGGTGCGTTTGCAAGATACCGTGTCGGTGACGTTTTCCGCTGCACCGGTATCGGAAGTAAGCTTGAAAACAACAACATTCCGCGTTTCCAGTACATCGACCGTGTACCGCAGATCATCGATATTGCGGGATTTACACGCATTACCGAAAAATCGATCAATCAGGCGATCGACTTATCCCGTCTGCCGATCGAGACCTGGACCGCTAAGAAAGAGTTCTCCGAAAACAACCGACCGTATCTGCATCTTTATGTGGAGTTAAAGCGTGATCACCTGATCAACAGTGCGGTCAGTATCCATATTCTTCAGGATCAGCTGGGAATCTATTTCCGCTATCTGGATCAGGACTATGAGGACCTTAAAAAGATCCTCGGTATCGATCCGCTGAAGATCACCATGATGAAGTGCGGTACCTTTGCCGCATACAACCGTAAATTCGGCAAATCCATCCGTAAGATCAACCCGGACGGATGTGAGATCAACGAACTGCTTGTCTGCCATCAGTCAAACAATGCAGATCTGGGAGGTGCAATCAATGATTGGATATAGTGTAGTCCCAATTGTTGCACTTCTGTGCTACTCATTCTTGTTTTTAACCTTTGCCGTATCCAAAAAGACCAATCGCGTGATCCATGCATTTATGATACTGATGGTCATCATGATCTTATGGACCGGCGGCTCCTTGGCGATGCGTCTGCAGCTTTTCGGACTGGTCAATATCTGGCACCATCTGTCGCTGCTGGGTATGTTTATGATCGCATCAGGTTATTATACCTTCGTTGTGGCGTTCCTTGAAGAGAAAACAGACCGCTCCAAGTATTATTGGATGATGTTCCATTTGGCGCTGTTTGTTGTCAACTACTTTACCGGTATTTTCATTCCGGAGCCGATCGTTCTGGTCTCGGAATCCGGAAAAACGCAGTTTATTTACGAGTATACATGGCATATCGGAATTCTGGCAGCGTGTCTTTTACCGGCGGTTTTACAGCTTTTGCAGATCGTTGTCCGTCACTGTAAAGGTAACTATATCGCATTAAAACAGCTCCGTCCGATCATCATCGGTCTTTTGGTGCTGGCTGCCGGCAACGTCGGTTCCACTCTCCCGATATTCGCGGGCTTCCCGATCGATATGCTCTCCGGCCCGATCAATGCGGTATATGTTTTCTATGCGCTTTATAAGAAACGTCTTTTCAAGATGACGGTCTTATTCTCGCGCTC
>JBGUUN010000128.1:0-1925 GCA_045133555.1 Oscillospiraceae bacterium | reverse complement strand
ACCGTTGGTGATACACAGAATGATCGCAGCCCACTGCAGCGCAGTTACCGGGATACCGGTCAAAACCATCATCCAGCGCATTCTGTTGAGTTTATTTTTATTTTTCATGATGTGTGCTATATCGCCGATGGATGCAACGGAAAAACGGTCGATCGCTTTGTATTCGCGCTTGATCGCTTCAATGACCTCTAATTTCTTTTGCTGTTCCAGCAGCTCATCACGTACCATCTTCTCCTGCTGTTCCAGTAACACTTCCAGGATCTTCTTCGGGTGTTCATCGGAAAATAACTCACCGATGCTGTTGATGGAAAATCCCGCTTCACGCAGAAAACAGATGATATGCATTCGTTTGAGGTCATCTTCGGAATAAAGTCGTCTGCCGCCTTCCGACAGATCGCTCGGTACCAAAATATCACGCGAGTCGTAATACTGCACCGTTCGGACCGATACGCCGCAAAGCTTTGCGATCTCTCCCGTTGTATAAAGATTTTCTCTCTGATTCAAATCCGACATAGCATTTCACCTCCTTACAGCCTTATTATACATCATAACGCAGCGTTACAAGCAATACCTTACGCAGGAGGATTTTTAAAAATATCCGGAAAACCCGCTCTGCTCCACAGCCAAAGCGGTGTATGGATGTCGATGCAACGGTGATTGGTGCCTTCAAATACTTCTCTCCAACGCTCAGCTACTACGGTCTGTACATTTGATGACAAATATTCCTTTTGGTCGATCAATCCAAGCTGCAGACTTGCCTTACAGACATGCGTATCCGGTGCCACCGTGATCTCATTCGGATCGACCGTTTGCAGATCGGTATACTGATGCAGAACATTCAGCCAATAATTAAAGATCTTATTTCCGGAAAGATACGGAAACTCTTTTTTATGTTCTTTCTGCATATAGATACGGATCTTCTTAACGCTGTATTCATTTTGTGAAAATAACCGACGGACGTCGCCATCAAACCGCTCCAAAAAGGTTTGGCAAAGCGCGATCCAAATTTCGGTTTGTTTGACTTTCTGCAAAGCAAGGCGGTGCTTTACCAGAGCCTGCTGTATCGCCTCAAACGGCTGTGAAACGCATTCTTTGGGATCAAACACAAACGAGGTCAACGGATCAAGATAGGTCGCTAAAGCGCTCTCCCAAAGAGCGTATGCACTGCGCTGGTAATTCAGCGCCATAGGTAATGTCAGGTATAGATAATGCTCTCTCGCATCTGCCGGCAAACCGGGATTGGCATCCTCCGGCAAACGCTCGCCGCCAAATTTTCCGTCGCGGTATGCCTGCATCAAACGTTCCGCTTTTTCCAGTACTGTCATTTTTTTACTCCACTACAAATTCGGTCCATTCGATATGATTATACTGCATCACATCATCGGCTTTCTTCATACCGATCTTTTCATAAAACGGAATCGCTTTCTCATTTGCGATCAGATAAACTGCAATATCCTTTTCGCCGCCTGCGATACCATGTGCCGTTTTCATCAGCCTGCGACCGATACCGCACTTGGTATATTCCCTATCAACCCCTAAATCGGTGACATAAAGCCAATATGCAAAATCGGTCAGTCCAAACAGTACACCGACGATCGTCCCCTCATCATTACGAGCGATCAGAGAGATAGAAACCGTGGAAACAAGGCGATTGATACGCTCTACAAAGCGTTCTTTCGGATACTGTGAACCCAAATCTGTTCTTTTTAAGAAGCGGATATATTCCTCGGCAGAAATACGTTCCTGCGTTATGATGATATTCTGCTCCATATATAACCTCCGTAAACGGTATTATCTCGTTATAACATTCCGCAGAAAATACTGCAAGGAGATGAATTAGCAAGATATGAAAAAAGAAAAACCGACAAGCTGTTGCTTGCCGGTTTCCTGGCAGGGGCAGAGAGACTCGAACTCCCGGCACGCGG
>JBGUUN010000127.1:0-7482 GCA_045133555.1 Oscillospiraceae bacterium | reverse complement strand
TTTGCGAGCTTTGAGAGACTTTGACATTATTCTATGTCTGGAGGGTAGCGGTATCAATTTGGTATCAACGAGCGTTTTTCGTTGATTATTTCAAATTGCGAGAGCCGAAAACCCTTGTAATATCAAGGTTTTTTGGACTACTCAACAACCACTTTGCCTCACTCCCACTCGATGGTGCCGATCGGCTTCGGAGTGAGGTCGTACAGTACACGGTTAATACCTTCTACTTCGTGGGTGATACGGTCGGTGATCTTGTGCAGAACATCGTACGGGATCTCCTCGATGGTAGCGGACATTGCATCAACGGTGTTGACAGCGCGGATGATTGCCGGCCAACCTTCGTAACGTTTGCCGTCTCTTACACCAACGCTCTTGAAGTCCGGAACAGCAATGAAGTACTGCCAAACTTTACCAGCCAGACCACAGTTATCAAACTCTTCGCGCAGAATAGCGTCAGCTTCACGCAGTGCATGCAGACGGTCACGGGTGATAGCACCTAAGCAGCGAACACCTAAACCCGGGCCCGGGAACGGCTGACGGTCAACCATAGAGGACGGTAAACCTAAAGCACGGCCAATAACACGAACTTCGTCTTTGAATAATAATTTGATCGGCTCAACCAGACCTAAATCCATTTCTTCCGGTAAACCGCCAACGTTGTGATGCGCTTTTACGCCGTCGCTCTCCAGAATATCCGGATAAATGGTGCCCTGACCCAAGAATTTGATATCGGTCAGTTTGCGAGCTTCCTCATCGAATACTTCGATGAATTCGCCGCCGATGATTTTACGTTTTTTCTCCGGCTCAACTACGTCAACCAGCTTATCCAGGAAACGGTCGGTTGCATCGATGTAGATCAGGTTTGCATCCAGCTCGCCTCTGAAGAGGTCGATAACCGCTTCGCTCTCGCCTTTACGCATCAAACCGTGGTTTACATGAACACAAACCAGCTGTTTGCCAATCGCTTTGATCAACAACGCTGCAACAACAGAGGAATCTACACCGCCGGACAGTGCCAACAGCACCTTCTTATCTCCGACTTTGTTACGAATAAATTCTACCTGCTCAGCAATATACGCATCCGCCTGCTCTTTAGTCTGGATACGCGCCATATCATCCGGTCTTACGTTACTGTCCCAATTCATAGTACATTCTCCTTGTCCTGATGTGTTTGTAACCTTCTTATTGCGAAAATTCTTTTCTTTCGCACACTTAATTATACCACAGTATCATGCAAAAATCAATAAAAAAGTGTGCGTTTATGCGGTTTTGTCGATTTTTTCAAAAAATAAAATCCACATTGCCAAAAATAAATAAATTTGCCGTCGCAAAATAAAAGCAGCCCGACCAAAGATTATCTCTCCGATCGGGCTACCGATTATTTTACAGCTTCTTTCGCTTTTGCCAAAGCTTCATCGATATTTGCAGCAAAGTTTTCTTCACCGACTGCTTCATAGAAACCGCTCTTCTTCATAACGGAAAGCGGCTGCTCGTTTGCATGGGAGATGATCAGCTGCACGCCGGTATCTTCACATGCACTGCGGATCGCCTGCAGCGTTTTCATAGCGGAAACGTC
Organism: Oscillospiraceae bacterium; assembly: GCA_045133555.1. Classification (GTDB taxonomy): domain Bacteria; phylum Bacillota; class Clostridia; order Oscillospirales; family Ruminococcaceae; genus JAHHTP01. Next base: position 5,906 of record JBGUUN010000127.1, on the reverse strand, counting down.
CAGAGTCGGTACGTTTCGCATACGTAAGATCAATACTTTTGCACCTTCACGCAGCGGGATGGAAGCAAATTTATCGGAGGATGCAAAGAACATCGGGCCGTTGATCTCAAATACGTCGGTATGATCCGGGATCTTTTTGAGTCTGCCGCCGTCATTCTCGGACATCTCATCCGCATCGGTCCAACCGCGAATGTGGGTGATATCAGCCATACGCTTCATGAACAGGATAACCGCTACCAGCATACCGACCTCGATCGCAACGACCAGATCAAATACTACGGTCAGCACAAAGGTAACGACCAATACCAGAATATCACTCTTCGGTGCGGTCTTGCAGATCTTAACAAACTGACGCCACTCACACATATTGTAAGCAACCATGAATAAGATCGCAGCAATGATCGGCATTGGGATCCAAGCCGCATACGGCATCAATACCACTAAGATCAGCAGCAGTACCAGTGCATGTACGATACCTGCGATCGGGGTACGGCCACCGTTTTTTACGTTTGCAGCGGTACGTGCGATCGCACCGGTTGCCGGGATACCACCGAATAAACCGGATGCAATATTGCCCATACCCTGAGCGATCAGCTCGGTGTTGGAATTGTGCTTGTCACCGATCATACCGTCGGATACTACGCAGGAGAGTAAAGACTCGATCGCAGCAAGGATCGCAATGGTAAACGCACTCGGGATCAATTCTTTGATGGTTGCAAAATCAAACTGCGGTACGGCAAACGGCGGGAGAGAACGAGAGATGTTGTATAAGTCACCGATGGTGTTGACATCCATCTTAAACAGCTTGACAACAACAACGCCAAAGATAACTGCGATCAGAGAGCCCGGGATCTTTTTGCTGATCTTCGGCCATACGATCAAAATCGCCAGACCCATCAGACCAACCAAAGCTGCCTGCCAATTAAAGGTGGTGATGGAAGCAATGACAGCTTCCAATTTTTCCATGGTCTCGACCGCATGGGTGCCTTCCGCAAAGGTAAGACCCAAGAAGTCCTTGATCTGACCGATAACAATGGTCAGTGCAATACCGGAAGTAAAACCGGTGGTAATGGTATACGGAATGTATTTGATGAGCGAACCGAAACGGCAGATACCCATCACGATCAGCATGATACCAGCCATAATAGTCGCAATGACCAGTCCAGAAGTACCAAACTGTGCAACGATACCGGCAACGATGGTCGCAAATGCTGCGGTCGGGCCGGAAATATTTACATTACTGCCGCCGAAGAATGCGATCACAAAGCCTGCTACGATCGCGGTATATAAACCCTGCTCCGGAGAAACACCGGATGCGATCGCCAAAGCGATGGAAAGCGGCAGCGCAATGATCGCAACGATCACGCCCGCAATCAGATCGCCGACGAATTTCTTTTTGCTGTACTGACGAATGCTTGTAAAAAGCTTCGGTGCAAAAACTTTCATAGTCATTCGGATCGAATATTCGATCCATCCTCCAAATCCTTGTAATTTATGGGATTATCCCACCTTTATTTTACATCTTTTTTCGACCGATTACAAGCAAAATCCCCAAACTTTCCGAATTTCGGCAGTTTGAGGATTTGTTTCCAAAGTATGAACATATTTTGGTGATTATGTTGAATCACCCAGGTCGCTGACGACAGCAGCACCAAGGATCAACACCGCACCGACAACGGTCATGACCCCCGGCAGCTCGCCGAGGATAACAGCGGACAGCAAAATTGCAGAGATCGGATCGATATAGCTGTATAATGCCGCGGTCTGTGCTTTGAGCTTTTCCAAGGATGCAAAATACAGCACATAAGCCACACCGGTATGGATGATACCCACGATCAAAAGCAGGAAAATGACCTTGGGCGTGTAGTCGCCGATCGAAACCTTTTCGGTCAGAAGTACATACGGCAGCAGCACCGCACCTGCAAACGCAAGCTGCAGCAAGGTGCGGTCGAATGCGCCCACGCCCTGCAGCCTTTTATTAAACAGAATAACGCTTGCATACAGTATCGCTGCACCGAGTCCGAACAGAATACCGCGGATATCGGTCACAGTCCGATCGGACAGAATACCCGATACCGGGATCACGCCGAGTATCGCAGCGATCACGCAGCAGATCTTTTTTAGGTTTAACTTCTCTTTCAGCACAAACGGAGACGCCGCGATCACAATGACCGGTGCCATATAATAGCAAAGGGTCGCAGTTGCTACCGAAACATAACGGTATGCTTCAAACAGCAAGATCCAGTTAAAACCGATGGCTGCACCCGAGATACACAAAAGCGGGAGCGTTTTCTTTTCTACACGGATACGCTTCTTTTGTAAAAGCAGCATACCGAATAAAAACACACAACCGATCCACGCACGGAAAACCGCTACGGTTCCCGATCCCAGCGGGATATATTTTCGAAAGATGCCGATGGTACCGAAGATCAGCATCGATACGATCAACATGAAAAGACCTTTTTTATTGTTCATTTCACACCTCAAAGTGCTGCAAGCGTATCTTCAACTCTGCGGCATTTATTGGGAAACCTATCTTTGAGTTCATCGACTGCGTTCTCCATGATATACGGATGTCCCACAACGGTAAGGATCGGCAGATCGTTATAGTTGTCGCCGATCGCCATCACATCTGACAGCGAAACACCGAATTTCTCCGCAAGCGCGCGCACACCGACGCCCTTATCGGCAACGGTCATATCCAGCCAAGTCTCGCCTGCGACCACTACGCTGAAGGTGTCGCCCCATGCTTCTTCGAATTCCGCTTGATATTTTTTCGGTCCCTTACGGCAAAACAGCGAAATCTTGATAATATCCTCCGCAATGTCCTCCGGTTTTTCCACCAATGCGATGCGGTTACCGATATCATCCCGCACATGACGGATATATTCCCGGTCATCCGTTACCAGATAGCTGATATTCTCACCCGAGATCAGAACGCGGCAATCCTCATGTGATAAGATATGATGGATCAGACGCATTGCGGTATCGCGCTCGATCACCGTTTTGGATATTACTTTTCCGGCATCGAAAATGACCGCACCGTTTTCACATAGAAACGGAACATCGTCCGCTACCGGTGCAAACAGCTTCCGCAGCGAGCTGTACTGTCTGCCGCTTGCCGGGCAAAAATAAATTCCTTTTTCTTTCAGACGTCTGATCTGTTCAAATACCGCCGGTGCGATCTCGGTCTGCCCGGGCTGCAGCAACGTTCCGTCCAGATCACAGGCGATCAGTTTTATATGATTCATGGTATTCGCCTCCAATATTTTTCTCATATTATAACACATGAACGGGAAAAAGAAAAGTACAAATAAAATACACCCTCTGTTTTGAGGGTGTATTGGGGTCAATCGTATTTTTCTTTTTTACGGGCTTCTTCCTCTTTTAAGATCTCTGCCAGACAGGCATCCAGTTTGGCAAGACCTTCTTCAGATGCTTCTTGATCGGCATAGTAGATCAGGTCATAGCCCATATTGATCGCACCGTCAAACGCACGCTCGGTGGATGCCATCTTGGTATGGATCTCATCTGCGGTGTCGCCATCCGCAAGCGGGATGCGCTGCAGACGGAAATATTCACGCAGCAGCAAAAAGCCTTCTTTATAGCGCTCTTTGGTATCGGTGATCTTACGGTAGCTCTTATAGTCAAGCTTCCATTGTTTGAACGGATCATCCGAAAGCTTTCTGCCCTTCTTACCTTCGATCTCGGTAAAACGGTCCACGAATGCACTGGTTTTATTCTGCGGCTGAACATACACCGTAGCGGAATCCAGTTTTTTCATCAAAAATTCAAGCAGCGAACGGATCTTATCCTTGAAGTTCTTAAACGGTTTATACTTGACCAGCAGATAAACGGCAAGATATAAGACAACTGCGGTGATCATGGTCATGACAATGATGCTTGCCAGTTCATAGTTAAACGGTCTTTTACCGCCGGTCGTAGCCTCGATTTCTTCATGCTCATAGAAGAAATCCTCCCCGGAGTTGACGATTTCGGGATACATCTCACCGGAAAACAGCAATCCGAAGATCTGTCCGATCAGCCAGACGATACCCGAAATACCTTTTCCGAGTAAAAACAGTACAAAGCGTACCGCCCCCTGCAAGAAATACAAAACCAGCGGAGGGATGACCAACGCAAAGGTTAAGATCAGGTTGTACTTACGCATCGAAAACGGAACACGGTCTACCTTAACACTGGCACGTCCCATCAAAAAATCGACGTTGGACTGGTTGCGTACAAGGAAGTACATCAGCAGATACAGCAATACATCCGGTACATACAGTGCAAAGGAATATTCGATCGGCAGATGCAGCCATAAGAAGATACCCATGACCATACCCGCAATGTGAACACCCAGCGATAAGTACATATGTGCCGGCGTCAGCATGGAGTCGTAATCATGTGCACCGGTATATGCACCGAAGCAATAACCGACTGCAGCACAAAGATAGAATGCGATCAAACGGTAATCTGCGGTAAAAATGATACCGCCGGTGATAAGAACGACACCGAGTATGACCGTAAGAAAATGCTTAAAATGCAGATAACGCTCCACAACAAAGCCGATCAAGGTCACCAAGATCACGATACCGAAATGTGCTAAGATGATTGCCGGATAATACGCACCGTATGCGGTATTTTCATATACCAGCAATACCGGGAACATCAAAAAGATCGATGCGACAGCGGCAATGATATGCAGGAAAGAAAGAATTTTACGGGATGTATTCATGATCAGACCTCCCTTACCAGACAGTACGGGATATCCTCCGGTACTACCGCATCGCCCTTACCGCAGATATACAGCCGAACATTGGCCTCCTGCTGTTTGCTGCGGATATACTCGACAATACCGTCACTGCAATAGCCCGAAATGATTGCGATCTCAGATGCGGTCGCATCCTGTGAGAGCAGCCAGCGGTCAAAGGTCTCAACGGTATAGTATTGCAGATTGGATAACATACGCATCAGCTGCATGACATGCGCCTCACCGTAAGAATTGACCGAACGGACATCTTTGGCATCTTTATTTGCTTTGAATTTGCCCTTCATAAAATCCTTATCCGGCGTTACGGTACCGTTGGATAAAAGCTGCACCGGGATGCTCTCCTCTACCGTATCGTCCAGCAGCGATGCACATACGCGGATCGCATCCTCTACCGTATCCTTATCCTGTACCAGGAAACGTTCGCCGGAACGCGACTGCATATTCAGTAAGATCAAAAGGCTGCGGTTGGCCGTACAGTCTTTGCGGTATACCATCAGCTCCTGCATCTTTGCAGTGGCTTTCCAATGGATCGCACTCAGCGGCTCTCTGCCGGTATATTCTCTGACACCGGAAAGATAAAACGGATCCTCCGGAAAATATGCTCTGACAACGGTATCGCCCCAGGAACTGCTGTGTGCCGGCGGAATGGAGTCGGCATAAAGCGGCTGCGGCAGCACCGTAACACGTACCTCCATTGCCATCGGTTTGGACGCGGTGACACGGCCAAACAGGTCGGAAGCGACCAAAGTTACATTCGAGATCAGAAAGTCGCCTCTGCGGGTCGCTTTTACTTTCCAACGGCGTTCAAATCTGTTTTTACCCGGAATGGAGAAGTAGCCCGTCACAGTACGCACGGTATCATTGACCATCGAATATTCTTCCGAAATCTCCAGCGAACGATCGACTGTGATCTGCGATTTCATCCAAGGTAGCGGTAGAAATTTCCGGTTCTCCAGCACCTCGATCAATTCAAATTCCTCTCCCTCAAACACCTCGGTCTTGGAAAAAGAACAATGATAGGTCAAACGGTCGAATGACATCCGACGGTAAACCGATGCCTGTGCAAGAACGATCAATAAAAATCCAAGCAGGATCACAAAATATCCAAACACGGTACATTCTCCTTTGCAAT
>JBGUUN010000126.1:0-2585 GCA_045133555.1 Oscillospiraceae bacterium | reverse complement strand
TGCGGGAGTGGTTCATCATCTGCAAGCCCAAATGCAAGCTCCGCTGCACGTTTGATTACCGCATTGCGAATCGGCTTGAATGCATTCTCCTGCGACAGCGGCAGTCGCTTCGGCGGTACATCGGTGTAGGTCTGATAGATGAGGCATTTGCACTCGTACCACAGTTCATCGCATTCCGACAGAAGCTGCAGTCCGGCAAGGGTTCCGAAGGCTCTTTCCTCATCGAGGCTATCATTGAGGAACTGTGTAAAGTAAATATGCGGAGCGATCGGAATCGCCCCGCAGCATTTTACAATATACTCGCAGTATTTCTTTGCCTTCTCGATATTCTCCTCGATGTCACCCCTGAGTCGTGAGCAGACATAGATTTTCTTCAAGGATGCTCACCTCAGTTCGTGTACAAGTCATCGTACATGTCGCCGTCGATGTTGACGTATGCATTCGTGTATCCGTAGAGCATACCGCCGGGACACCACAGGTCATAAGCGTAATACTTGACGGCATATGCCTTGTCCGGGAACCACAGCGGCGTGGTGTGCATTCTTGAACCGCTTACCGTATTGCCGTTGGATTTGAACACATATTTACCGCCCACAAGCTCGAGTCGATCAGACTTGTTGGTTGCAGTGGAGTAGTTGTGCTCGGGATAGAAGCTGTCAACTTTGAGCGTGCCTGCAATACTGGAACCGCCGCCGCTTACCGATACAGATACCTCGGTGTTAAGACCGTAACCGCTTCGTGTGGTCCAGATGCTGCCAGACTGCTTGCGGTAGCCTGCACTTGCATCGGGGATAAGAGATGCGCTCATTACAAGCTTTGCGGTATATGTCTTCTTGACAAATCCGCCGTTCCATTCGTAAACCGACCATGTGCGGGTGGTTGCCGAGTTCGAGGAGTATTTGCTGTAGCTGAAACCGGACGGTGCATCAAGCTCGAGTCCGGGATCGGCACAGCTGCGGTTCGGAAGATCCACAACCGTTTTGCTGATGGTATCCGTGTTGTTGGACACCGAGGTTTCCCTCACTCCGGAAGGTGCGCTTACCTTGAACTCGATGGTGACGTTACTCGAAGTATAGCCGTCCTTCGGCATATTCACAGTAAACCATACGAGGTTGCTGTCATTTGCGGGAATGATGACCGTCGTGGTCTGCGTATCGAATACTGATCCGCCGTTGCGCTTTGCGGTCATCGTTACCGTTGCCGCCTTGCCGGGGATGAGGTCGATATCACCGTCATTGAATACCTCGGCAGAAACGATGATCGTCGATCCCTTATAGATATCACCGTTGATGATTGCATCTGGTGAGAGATCGGTCTTCTTTTCTTCAAGGTAAATGATGACCGTCTTATCGGTTGCCGTTACGCTGATGGATGCGGAACCCGTACCGCTGACATAACCTTCAGCAGATGCGGTAAAGGTATAGGAGCCGAAGTCAAGTTCCGTGAACTTGATATAGCCCGAAGAGTTGGTCGAGCCGCTTCTGCCGCCGCCCGATACCGTTGCTCCGCTGATCGCAGATCCGGTGTCCTTATCCTTGACGTATACCGTGATATCACCGCTCGTGGGGATCAGATCAAGATAGATGGTAATCGTATCCGTCATATCCGAGAGCGAGATGGATGCAGTTCCGGTCGCAGAATAGTATCCGGTTTTGGATGCCGTGAACGTATACGAACCGAACGGAACATCATTGAAGTATGCATAACCGCTCGAATTGGTCGTTCCGCTTGCCGTACCGGTGATGGATGCACCGGAGATCGGCTTGTTTGTTTCGGAGTCATAGACATAAACCGTTACATCGCCCGCGCTCTTTAAGAGGAGCAGGTCGATCTCCTTATTTGCATCCGTGCCGGTAATGGTTACCATTGCACTTGCAGAAGAATATCCGGGAGCGCTTGCTTCAGGATAAACTCCTTGAGGTTCTTTATCCCTCCGATCCTCTTACCGAAGAGGTAGTTGCAATACGGGTACGGGCAATCAAGGATGGTAGTAAATAATTTGAGTGCGCTATGTTGATGATGAAATGAAAAGAGCCACAGTGCGTTTATTGGCACTATGGCTCTTAATATAGAATATTAGCAATTATCGCCAGACATGGGTTCGTCTCACTCAAAAAGGCAAAAACGGCAGATTGCATCTTTTTTTTGCACTCAAGAACCGATTTTTGAAAAAGCGAGAAAAACGGAGATAAAACGAGAAAAACGCAGGAAAACCTGCGTTTTTCGGTGTGCATCTTTTTTGTACACACTACGTGGTGGAGGCGGTGGGAATCGAACCCACGTCCGAAAACCCATTAACGCAACTTTCTCCGGGTGCAGGGTACCTACAAAATTTCCCGGTGAAGGCGCCGATACCCGGGCCCCTTCACGCGGTAGCCTTTTAATGCATGACCGATACAAAAGCAAAATCTCGGTTCACGTTCGCTGCTGAATTGACGCCCGGGGTTATGCCGCAGCACTCATAACGCGGACGAGCGGCTTATAGCCGCATACTGCCGTTAGGCAGCTGCAAATTCAGTGTTTGCGTTTAATTTTAAGTTAGGGATGATTTAAGAGGTTCCCCAACCTCTACCCGCTTATCACGT
>JBGUUN010000125.1:0-4342 GCA_045133555.1 Oscillospiraceae bacterium | reverse complement strand
GATTCTTCGATTTTCCGGCAGGAAAATCGATGCTCCGCAAAAGTAGAAGGCGAGCATATAAAGCGCGCTTTTGGTTCCTTTTGTCGCGCCGGACAAAAGGAACAGCCGGTAGACAGCGCTATAAGTCTGCGCCAAGGCAGTCGCGGCTTGAGCCTTACACAAAAGTAAAGAATAGAATCCCGCAACATCGAATCGAAACACTTCGTGTTTCGCAAATAAAAACAGCGTCAAGATGCCTTGACGCTGTTTTGTTATTTCGCTTTGATTCGATACGCAAGTCCGGCCTGTTCATGGTCCTTGTATACCTTGATGTAGTAAGTGCCCTTTTTCAGCTTCGCAGTCTCAAAACTGCTCTTGCCCGCTTCGATGCGCTTGCTGCCGTACCAGGCTTCCTTGCCCTGTCTGTCGGTCACCATCAGCATCACGCTGCCGTCACCGTATGCACTGATGTCAAGTGCAAGTACCCCCGCTTTGGAAAGGGTGACCTTGAACCAGTCCGCATTTCCTGCCTTGCTCGTCGCACCCAGATATCCGCTCTTGGCATAGCCCGATACCTTTAACGCAGTCGCTTTCGCCGCGGAAGAACCGCTTTGATCCTCACGCGCTTTGTTTGTGTACGAGATCTCTACAATGTCATCTCGCGCCGTTGCGACCTGTAATCGGATGTAGTAAACACCTGCCGTGACCGCATATGCCTTGGAAACGCTGCCGCTGCCGACACTGTAATTCTTTGCTGAGATCTCCTTTTTGTTCTTGTTGAGTAAGGTGGTGTAGATCGCCGTCGGCTGACCTTGCTCACCCTTGACCGCAAAGGAGATCAGACCCGATTCCTTGACGGTCAGCTTGTAAAGCCCCTGCTGATTTGCATCCTTCACCGCAGTGATGTATGCGGTATCCGGCTGTAAGCTGCGGTCGGCACCCGAATAGATCGCACTGCGGATGATGTACTTCGCTCTGCCGACAATGCCGGTCCTGCGATGCTGGATCAGCTTTAAGTACACCATGCTGCCGCTGCTTACATAGTAGCTTGCCTTCACCTTGCCGTTTCCGTATACCAGATCGGCCGAATAGCCGATCTTCTCGGTGCAGGAAGCATCCGCATATAAATCACATTCCAGGTATAAAAACGGCGTCACCGTATCCTTGTAGGAAAACTCCAGACCCAACCGTCCCGTCTCGCGAATGCTCATCGGAATGATCGCCTCGGATTCGCTCTCGCTGAGCAATACCGTGGAATAGGTCATCTTGCCGCTTTGATAGGTCTCGGCACTGCGTACATAACGCGGTACGATCGCCGCAGTCGCTGCATCAAGCTGTTCGAGCTCGTATGCAAACGCTTCGATGCAGCCGCCAAACACTAAAACCATGCTGCAGAAAAAGGCTAAAATTCGCTTGATCGAAGCTCTCATTCATCCTCCTGTGCGGTCACATCCTTTAAGATGGCACGAATCTCCTCGATACCGATCCCCTTCTCGGAAGAACTCGGAATGATGGTCAGCTCCTCGGCATACGGAAGCTGCTTGCGGAATACCTCCATCATCTGGTTGGTCTCGGTTTTGTTTAACTTGTCCGCTTTGGTCAGCACCACGATAAACGGCAGCTCTTTTTGTACCAAGAAGTCCACCATCTGGATGTCCAATTCACTCGGTGCATGACGCATATCGATCAGAAGTACGGTCAGCGCAAACTGTCTGTCCTGCGCATAGTAACCCTCGATCAGCTCAGACCAACGGTATTTCTCGCTCTTTGCAACCTTTGCATAGCCGTAGCCCGGCAGGTCGACTAAATAGAAATCATCCGCGGTGTAGAAATTGATGGTCGCGGTCTTGCCCGGGACCGAAGATACACGGGCAAGCGATTTGCGGTTTAATACCTTGTTGATCAAAGAGGATTTGCCGACGTTGGAACGTCCCGCAAATGCCACTTCGGCCCGACTGCTCTCCGGCAGCTGCGACGAGATGCCGTACGAGCAGTGAAATGCTACATTCTTAAAATCCATTTATTCCTCCATCGGCAGCAATGCCACCTGTAAAACTTCCTCAATTCTGCGGCACGGAACAAAGGTGATCTGCTCCTTGACCACATCGTCGATCTTCGCTAAATCCGACTGGTTGCCCCACGGGATACATACCGTTTTCACACCCGCTTTGTACGCCGCCATCGATTTCTCGCGTAATCCGCCGATCGGCAGCACACGTCCCAGCAGCGAGATCTCACCGGTCATCGCCACATCATGACGTACCTTGCGGCCGGTCAATGCGGAGATGAGTGCCGTGGTCATGGTAACACCCGCACTCGGACCGTCCTTCGGCACAGCACCCTCCGGTGCGTGCAGATGAATGTCGTTGTTCTTGTAGAAATCGGAATCGATGCCGTATTCCTTGGCCAGAGAACGTACCAGGCTGACCGCCAGCTGCGCACTCTCCTTCATAACGTCACCCAAAGAACCGGTCAGCTTCATCTTGCCGTCACCCGGCAGAACACCGACCTCGATCTCTAAAATCTCACCGCCGACCGAAGTCCATGCCAGACCGTTTACCACACCCACCATATCCTCGGTGGAATGTACGCTCTCCAGATAAACACGCGGACCTAAGATCGACTCGATGTTTCTTGCGGTCAAGGTGAATTTGTATTCGCCCTCATTGCCTGCCTCATCGAATTCGACCAAGCCGACCGCAGCCTTGCGGCATACGCTTGCAATGGTACGCTCTAAGTTACGCACACCCGCTTCTTTGGTGTAGCTGTCGATCAGATCGTAGATCGCGCCCTTCTGGAATGCGCACTGCTTGCTGCCCAAACCGTAGGTCTTGATCTGTTTCGGGATCAGATGCTTTTTGGCAATGTTGAACTTCTCCTCACGGGTGTAGCTTGCCAGCTCAATGATCTCCATACGGTCACGCAGCGGACCCGGAATGCCCGAAAGATTGTTTGCGGTGGTCAAAAACAGTACCTTGCTTAAATCCACACCGACCTCTAAATAGTGATCGCGGAAGTTGTGGTTCTGCTCGCCGTCGAGAACCTCTAACATCGCCGCAGCCGGATCGCCGCGGAAATCGTTTGCCATCTTATCGACCTCGTCGAGTAAGATCAGCGGGTTCATCGACTTCGCTTCGATCAGCGCATTGACGATGCGTCCCGGCATAGAGCCTAAGTAGGTCTTTCTGTGACCGCGGATGTCCGCTTCGTCACGCACGCCGCCTAAGGATACACGGGTGAACTTTCTGCCCATGGTCTTTGCGATCGAGCTTGCGATGGAGGTCTTACCGACACCCGGCGGGCCGACCAGACAGATGATCTGACCCTTGATCTCCGGCGATAATTTGCGTACCGCCAGCAGCTCTAAAATACGCTTTTTGACCTCGGATAAGCCGTAATGATCTTTATCCAGCTGTTTTCTTGCTTTGCCCAAATCGATGTGATCCTCGGTGAAGGTATCCCACGGAACGGATAAAGCCGCTTCAAGATAGCTTCTTGCGATGGCAGCCTCCTGCGGGAAGTTGACCACGCGGCCGAAATGATCGCATTCTTTTAAGAGTTTTGCTTTGGCATCCTCGGAAATATTCTTGATCGCTTCGATCTTTTCCTTGAACTGCTCGTAGTCGGTCATGGTATCTTCCATCGCACCGCCCGGCAGCTCCTGCTGCAATGCGTGGATCTGCTCACGGATGTAATGCTCGCGGTTGCGGTCATCGATGGTGTTCTGTACACGCTCCGAGATGGATTTCTGGAACGACAGCACCTGGATCTCACGCTGTAAGATGATATTCAGTAAGAATAACTGCTCAAATACGGAGCTCTCCTCGAGTACCGACTGTTTTGCAGTGTAGTCCATCATAACGGTATCGCAGACAGCATTGATCAGCTTCTTCGGATCCAGCTCTAAAATGGAGTTGACGGCAAAGCCTGCCGGTGCTTTCGGCAGCAGATCCATGTAATCGGCAAAGCTGTTTTGTACTTCGCGGAAGATCGCAGTGCGCTCCTCGGAGGTAAAATCCTGCTCCTCGACCGGATCAGCCTCGGCAGTCACGGTCCAGTATCCGTCGGTCAGCTCCATTTCGCGGCGGATGACACGCTCTTTTGCGGATACCACAACGTGCAGATAATCCTCGTGACGGTCAAGCACCTGCAGCAGATGGACCTTGACACCGTATTCGTAAAGATCGTTCGGGGTCGGATCCTCGATCGTAGCATCCTTCTGTGCGATCATGATCAGCTCCGCACCGGACTTCATCGCCGCACGCAGCGCTTTTTTGGACTTCTCGCGTCCAACATCAAAATGTACGGTACTGCCCGGCATGATCACAATGCCTCTGAGTACCAGCAATGGCTTTTTCATATT
>JBGUUN010000124.1:0-8905 GCA_045133555.1 Oscillospiraceae bacterium | reverse complement strand
ATGCATCACAGGGCTGATCGTTATGATCAGCCTTGCGGTTTTGGGCCTTTTTATCGGAAAATATCCGTTGAGCCTTCAAAAGCTGTTGACCGGAGATGAAATGCAGCTGCGTGTCTTCCTGACATTGCGCTGCAGCAGAACCCTGATGGGCATTTTAGGTGGATTTGCACTCGGGGTTGCAGGATTTGTCTATCAGACGGTGTTCCGCAATCCCCTTTCCTCTCCCGATATCATCGGCGTTTCCTCCGGTGCCAGTGCCGGAGCGGCTTTTGGCATTTTGTTTCTTTACGGCACGGTTGCTGTCACTTTATCGGCATTTACCGGGGCGCTGCTCGCGGTTGTTTTGGCACTGCTGCTTGCAGGATTGGATAAATACGGCAAAAACAGTACCATTGTTCTTGCCGGTATCGCGGTACATTCGCTGGCACAGACGGTGTTGATGTGTTTGAAATTGACCGCAGACCCCGAGCGTGAACTGGCTTCGATCGAATATTGGATCATGGGAAGTTTAAGCGGCATCAGTTTTTACGATTTGCGTGTAAATTTCATTCTCTGCATTTTCTGTATTGCGGGCTTGTTTGTGCTGCATCGTCAGCTGATCTTGCTTTCTGCCGAGGAAGGTGAAGCGAGAATGCTCGGTGTGAGTGTCACCCGTCTGCGTCTTACGGTTTTATTGATTTCCACCATGCTGGTTGCTTCTGTTGTCAGTCTGACGGGTCTTATCAGTTTTGTCGGTCTTTTAGCGCCGCACGGTGCCCGAATGCTGACGAAGAATAATCGGATCGAAACCATGCTGCTTTCCGGCTTGCTGGGAGGTATTTTACTTTGCGGCGCAGATATTCTTGCCCGCAGTGTTGCCGCTGCAGAGCTTCCGGTCAGTATCTTCACCAGTTTGCTTGGTGCACCGTTTTTGATCTGGCTGATCTTTCGAGGGAGGAGCCGTGTATGAGTTTTTTTAAGGCGGTCGGTATCTGTGCGGGATACGGACAAAAAGAAATCATCGATAATATTGATTTTTCTCTCGAACGCGGCAAAATCCTTGGGATTCTCGGAGCAAACGGCTGCGGCAAAACAACGCTGCTCAAATCCATATGCGGCATTTTACCGCACAAAGGTTACTGTGACCTGGACGGCATCCGTCTGGAAACATTGCCCCCAAAACAGCTTGCACTGCTTTGCAGCTATATTCCGCAGCGTAGTGGAATCAGTATTGACATTTCGGTGTTGGATGTCGTGCTGATGGGTGTAAATCCACAGCTTGGCTTACTGCAGCAGCCAAATAAAAGTATGCGTGAAAGCGCCATGCGGGCACTGTGCACCGTTGGATTACAAGACAAATTCGATCAAAATTTTCAACATTTGAGCGAAGGACAAAAACAGCTTTGTATCCTTGCGCGTTCTTTATTATCCGACTGTAAGTTAATGCTGATGGATGAGCCGGAAAGTGCACTCGACTTTCCGCACCGTCATCAGGTACTGGATACCCTGCGCACCTGCTGTGATCGGGGTAACGGCAGCATGATCCTCACACTGCACGATCCGAATCTCGCACTGAACTATTGCGATCAGCTTCTGCTATTGGCGCACGGAAGTGTTGTCGGTATGCTGCATCCGAAAACGGAATCTTTGGAATCCATGGAACAAACCTTAAAAGCGGTATACGGTCCGGTCAATATTGTAAAGTGCACAACCAAAAAAGGATCGGAACAGCTTGTTTTACTAAAGGAGGCATCGGAATGAAAGCGGTTACAAAAATCATTTTCGTAGATGATAATAATGAGAAGTTTTTCGGACCGGGTCCCGATTCCCTGCTTTCTGCAGTTGAAAAGACCGGTTCGCTTCGTGCGGCAGCACTCTCGATGAACATGGCATATACCAAAGCGCTCAAGCTGATCCGTCAAGCCGAAACCGCGTTGGGATTTCCTCTGATCATACGAACGACCGGCGGAAAAGACGGCGGAGGAAGTGTTCTGACACCGCAAGGAAAGGAGTGGATGATGCGTTATGAAGCCTATCGTGCAGCCTGTGTGGAAGCCAACCGCAAGCTGTATCTGGAATTCTTTCCGGAACAGCGGTAAACGACATCTGCTATTGACCGGAAGTCATAACAGTGGAAAAACGACCTTGCTTGCAGAACTTTTCCCTTCCAAACTCCCCGGCATCACGACCTGGGCAAACCCGTATCATTCTGTAATGCTGCAGGATAATCTGACGCTTCAGACCGTGCAGATCGGACAATATGAGCGTATCGGTGATTCCGGAAAGATGCTGCTTTGTTCTGACGGATTTGATTCTCTCGGCATTCCTGCAATCTGCCGTTGTCTGGAAAGCAGTTGTGAATGGGTCAGTATTGACGAGATCGGTTTTTTAGAATCCGGATTGACCGAATATCAGGCAGCGGTGAGAAAACTGTTTGATCAAAAACACGTCGCTGCCGTACTTCGCAAGCAATCGCTTCCCTTTTTGGATGAACTGCGTTCACGCCAGGATGTTTTTTGGGTGGACCTGGATGAACCATACGGGTCGATCGGCTGTGTGATTATGGCATCGGGACTGGGAAAACGCTTTGGTTCCAATAAGATCATGGCGGATTTTGATGGCAGACCGATGCTGCAGCAAATTTTGGATGCTACCGACGGTATTTTTGCAAAGCGTATTGTTGTGACAAGACATACGGAGGTTGCAGATTATTGTAAACAGCATGGCGTTTCGTTTTTACTGCATGAGCTGCCGTTTCGCAGTGATACGGTGAGATTGGGTCTGCAGCAGATGACCGATACAATGGGATGTATTTTCTGTGCTTCCGATCAACCGCTTTTGCAGCGTGAAACACTTGCTGCACTTGCACTCTCGTTTCAAAACGGCAGCAGCTATATCTGGCGCTTTGCTTATGATGGGATTCCGGCTGCACCTGTACTTTTTCCGCAGTGGTGTTATTCCCAGCTTTTGGACTTGCCGGAAGGCAAAGGCGGCGCCTATGTTGCCAAACAATATCCGGATGATGTACATCTGTTCCCGGTTTTTGATCCATATACGTTGACAGATGCCGATACTCCGGAAACGCTGGAAAAGTTGCTGTCTGTATATTTACAGCGGAAAGGAGCGGAAAATGATCCGTAAATCCGAAAAATTGCTCATCACCTTCTACACAACGACCGATGCTATGCAGATGGAGCAAATCTGTAAAGCAAGCGGTGTAAGCGGACGCATCATTCCCGTACCCGGCAGCATTTCCGCTGATTGCGGTTTGGCGTGGTCCGCCCCACTTTCCGAAGAAGAAACATTGCGCAGGCTGATGGATGACAACAAACTTCGTTTTCAGGGGATCCATCGATGTCTGATATGAGGTGATGTTATGATATATTTTGATAATGCCGCGACTACCATGCCAAAACCGGATTGTGTGGTACAGGCAGTAACGCATGCGCTGCTGCATTTCGGCAATCCCGGACGCAGCATCCACGACGGTGCTATGGATGCCGCACGAACGGTTTTTGAAGCACGGTCCGCACTGGCAAAGTTCTTTGGTGCCGAAGGCGCTGACCGCATTGCCTTTACTGCAAATGCGACACAGGCGTTGAACATTGCCATAAAAGGAATCTTATCTTGCGGGGATCATGTTATCACCACTGCTTTGGAACATAACTCTGTTTTGCGTCCTCTTTACGAAATGCAGGACAGTGGAGTTGCATTAACGGTATTGCCTGCTGACCGGAAAGGCAATATCTCGTACGAAGCATTGGAAGAAAGTATCCGACAGAATACTAAAGCGATCGTATGTACGCATGCCTCTAACCTGACCGGTAACTGTCTGGATCTTTATCGCATCGGTGCAATCGCCCAAAAGCATCAATTGTTATTGATCGTGGATGCATCCCAGACAGCCGGAGTTATCCCCATTGATGTACAGGCGATGCAAATAGATATTCTTTGCTTTACCGGCCACAAGGGTTTGTTGGGCCCGCAAGGCACCGGCGGTATCTATGTCAGAGAAGGTGTCACAGTCCGCCCTCTTTTGTCGGGCGGAAGCGGCGTACAATCTTATCTGCGCAGTCATCCACCGCAGATGCCCACGGCATTGGAAGCAGGTACACTCAATACCCACGGAATTGCAGGCTTACTTGCCGCATTGCGATATATTGAGCAGATCGGAATGGATCATATCCGGCAAACCGAACTGGATCTGATGCGGTATTTCTATGATCGGGTCAAGGAAATCCCCGGCATTACCGTATACGGTGATTTTTCATCCTGCAGCCGCTGTCCGATCGTTTCATTAAACATCAGAGACTACGATGCAGGATGGATCAGCGATATTCTGTCAGAGGAATATCATATTGCTACCCGTCCGGGTGCTCACTGTGCTCCGTTGATGCATAAAGCGCTGCACACCGAATCACAAGGAGCTGTACGTTTCAGCTTCTCCCATTTTAATACCAAAGAAGAAATTGATTATGCTGTTTCTGCATTGCAGGAACTTTCAAAGGAGGAACATTATGAATAAAACCATCGATTGCCGTAAAATGGCTTGTCCGCTTCCGGTTGTGAATGCAAAAAAAGCCGCTGAAGAATTAAACAGCGGTGATGTTCTGACTGTATTGGTAGATAATGAGATCGCCGTACAGAATCTGCAGCGCTTTGCTGCACACAAAGGTTATGCTACTGCAGGAGAAAAGAAGGGCGAAAATGAATTTGAAGTTGTAATTCAGATCTCCGGTGAAACCGTGGAAGCAGAGGAAGAGATCACCTGTCAGATCGATCAGCGTAAAAAAGGTTTACTGGTCGTTCTTTCTGCAAATACCATGGGTGTCGGTGAGGCAAAACTCGGCACGTCTCTGATGAAAGCATTCGTATTTGCATTGACCAAACAGGATCATCTTCCGGAAACCATTCTTTGCTATAACTCCGGTGCTTATCTGACCTGCGAAGGTGCAGATACTATAGAAGACCTGAAATTACTCGAATCAGAAGGTGTTACGATCCTGACCTGCGGTACCTGTCTTGATTTCTACGGACTGAAAGAAAAGCTTGCCGTCGGCGGTATCACCAATATGTATGACATCGTGGAGCGTATGGAAAATGCCGTTTCCATTGTAAAACCGTAAGACGCTATGGAAACAGAAGTAAAACTTACCAAACTTGCAAGCTGTGCCGGCTGCGGTGCAAAAATGGGTGCCGGTACTTTAGCGAAAATGCTTGAAGGATTTCATACCCATTCCGACCCGAGATTGATCGTCGGGTATGATAAAAGCGATGATGCCAGCGTTTATCTGCTGGACGAGAACACCGCACTCATACAGACGACCGACTTTTTCCCGCCTATTGTGGATGAACCGTATCTCTACGGTAAAATTGCCGCTACCAATGCGATGAGTGACGTATATGCTATGGGCGGTGAACCGAAGCTTGCATTGAACATTCTTTGCGCGGCTGAAAGTATGGATGATAAAACCATTCGTGAAATTCTGCGCGGCGGTTATGCCGCTGCATACGAGGCGGGTGCCATCATCACCGGCGGACATACGATTAAAGGTGCAGAGCCGATCTACGGACTTGCGGTATCCGGTTTTGTTCATCCGGATAAGGTCCTCACCAACAGCAACGCAAAACCGGGTGATCTGTTGATCCTTACCAAACCTCTTGGCGTGGGTATCCTTACCACCGGTGCAAAAGCGGAAATGGTCGAGGATGCTGTGATGGAGCGAATCTATCAGCAGATGGCAACGTTAAACAAAGCAGCACGAGATATTATGGTGCAGTATCCGGTACACAGCTGTACCGATGTGACAGGCTTTGGTTTGATGGGTCACAGCTTTGAAATGGCACAAGGCAGCAACTGCACCGTGCACATTCAAGCGGACAAAGTTCCCTATCATAGCGAAGCGCTGGAACTTGCTTCTTTTGGTCTTGTACCTGCAGGAGCATACCGCAACAGGACTTATGCCGAACACGGTGTCAAGCTTTGCAAGGACATTCCCCTTGCGCTGCAGGATATTTTTTATGATCCGCAAACCAGCGGCGGATTGCTTTTTGCTTTACCTGCAGATGCAGCTTATGACTGTCTTGCAGTTCTGCAGGAAACGATCCCGCAGGCAGCGATCATCGGCTATGTTACGGAAAAAGAAGACGCTTATATTTATCTGGAGTAATCTATGAAAGATCTAATCATTGTCAGAGGCGGCGGAGATCTTGCCACCGGTACGATCCATAAGCTATATCGCTGCGGTTTTTCGGTATTGATACTGGAAACGGCTTCCCCCTCCGCTATTCGCCGTAATGTTGCTTTTTCCGAAGCGGTTTATGACGGCACACAGACCATTGAAGGGCTCACCTGCTTTGCTGCTGATTCTATGGAGCAGGCAGAACAGTTTCTGGCACAAAATAAACTGACGCTGCTTGTCGATCCGAAAGGAATTTCGATCCGCAAATTTAAGCCGCTTGCTGTGGTCGATGCGATCCTCGCAAAGAAAAATTTAGGTACCGATCGCAATATGGCCCCGATCACGGTTGCACTCGGCCCGGGTTTTACTGCCGGTGTCGACGTTGATGCGGTCATAGAAACCAACCGAGGGCACAATCTCGGCAGAGTACTCCGGGACTGCGCTGCGGCACCGAATACCGGTGTGCCGGGCATCATTGCCGGTTACGGGAAAGAACGTGTGATCTACAGTCCTGCTGCAGGTATCCTGCATAACGTCTGTAACATCACAGATACGGTGAAAAAGGATGACGTGATCGCGGTGGTGAAAACCGATCATGATACGATTCCGGTCAAAGCAACGCTGGATGGTTTGCTGCGCGGTTTGATCCGTGACGGTTACCCTGTCAGCGAAGGATTCAAGATCGCCGATATCGATCCGCGGATCGATGAATTGCAAAATTGCTTTACCATTTCGGATAAAGCACGCTGCATCGCAGGTGGTGTTCTGGAAGCGATCCTGCAGTTGAAAGGAGAAAAATCGTTATGATACAAGCCTTTGTCGGTTCCGGCGGCAAAACTACGCTGCTGCATTCGACCGCGGACGCATATCGTGCGCAGGGAAAATCCGTTTTTGTCACCACTACCACACATATGTTTATCGAGCAAGATACTCTGCTGACCGATGATCCGGATGTGATCTTAAAGCAGCTGGAAGAGACCGGTTATGTTATGGCCGGCATTCCGGAGGGAAATAAGATCAATGCATTATCTGATGAAACGTATCATGCTGTCTGTGCTAAAGCCGATGTGGTTTTGGTAGAGGCAGACGGCTCCAAGCAGCTGCCGCTTAAATTTCCGAATTCTACCGAACCGGTTATCCCGGACAACACGGATGAGATCGTCGTGGTTTGCGGGTTAAATGCGATCGGCCAAAAATTGTCGGATGTCTGTCATCGACCGGAGCTTGTTAAATCCTGTCTTTGTGCAAATGACGATACGGTGATTACCCCATCGCATATTAAGATGCTCTTAACCGAGGGATACCTGAAACCGCTTGCCGTAAAATATCCGAATATCAAGCTGACCGTTTTCCCCCGTCATGACGGAAGTCTGTATCAAAAAGTCATTGCTTGTGTTCTTAAAAATCAAGGCGATGTTTCGCTGATTCAAAAAGAATGGTTTCAACCGCAGCCGCGTTTGATCATCTGCGGCGGAGGCCATGTGGCAAGAGAACTTTGCGCTATGGCGTCCTATCTGGATTTCAGCATCAAAGTGATCGATGACCGTGCTGACCTTGTGACGAAAGATCATTTCCCGGCAGCGGAAAGTCTGGTGTGCGATGCTTACGATAATCTCTCCAAATATCTGGAAAAAGATGCTTGTTATGTGATCGTTACCCCACATCATAAAGGCGACTATAAATGTGTTTCGGCGATCCTTCCTACCGATTATCTCTATCTCGGTATGATCGGCAGCAAAGGTAAAGTCGCTGCTGCATTCGATAAGCTGCGTGCGGACGGTTTCACCGAGCAGCAGATCAACAGCATATATGCCCCGATCGGTCTATCCATTGGCGCTGTAACCCCGGCAGAGATTGCTGTCAGTATTCTTGCGCAGATCATTCAGGTAAAAAGCAAACACCACGTTGGATCCGCCGACCGTAGTTTACTTGAGGTTAGTGAGTCCGGTATTTTGGCTGTTATCATCGAAAAACATGGCTCTGCTCCGCGCGGAGTCGGCAGTATGATGTTTATCGGAGAAAACCGCGTGCTGGGCAGTATCGGAGGCGGTGCAAGCGAAAATCAGGCGATCAATGATGCTCTGTCTCAGCCGGAATATGCGGTACGCAAATATGTTCTCAACACAAGTGATGCCAAAAATCTTGATATGGTTTGCGGCGGTGAGATCACCGTTATGTTTATCCCGGTATAAAAAAAGACCTGCTGAAATCAGCAGGTCTTTTTATTATGTAGAATTATTCTTCAACAGTTTCTTCAGCAGTTTCTTCTACAGCTTCTTCTGCAACAACAGCCGGAACTTTTACTGCTTTATCTTTCGGAAGAACGATATTTAACAGGATAGCAACCATAGCTGCCGGAACAATACCGGAACCACCGAAAATCAGCTGGAGTGCCTGCGGAGCCTGAGAAAGGATGCCTGCGTTGGCACCCATACCGTAGCCTACGCCTAAAGCAACCGCTACGATGGACAGGTTACGGCCGGTCAGCGGCTCTTTGGTGATCAGCTGGATACCGCTGATGACGATCGAAGCGAACATCATAACAGCTGCACCGCCCAATACGGACTGCGGCATGATGGAAACCAGAGCACCCAGTTTCGGGCATAAACCGCACAGGATCAAGAAGATCGCACCGGTAGCCAGAGTGAAACGGTTAACAACTTTGGTCATAGCAACCAGACCTACGTTCTGGCTGAAAGAGGTGTTCGGCAGGACACCGAACAGTGCTGCGAAGGAAGAACCGA
>JBGUUN010000123.1:0-3983 GCA_045133555.1 Oscillospiraceae bacterium | reverse complement strand
CCGCTTCTCGAATAATCTCGCTGCGGTAAAGTCCTCGGTCACGATCGCTTCGGAATGTTTGGTCGAATAGCGGTTGATGTGGTCGATCGCTTCCTCAACGCCGTCCACTACCTTGATCGCTAAAATATAGTCGTTAAATTCGGTTTCATACTCCGCCTCGGTTGCCGGTAAGACATCCGGCAGGATCGCTGCCGTGCGTTCACAGCCGTAGAATTTTACCTTGCCGCCCATACCGTGCGCAAGCATCGGCAGGAATTCATTCGCAACATCCTTGTGGACCAGTAAGGTCTCGATCGCATTGCAGACCGACGGACGGGAGCATTTCGCATTGACCGCGATCTGCAGCGCCTTGTGCAGATCGGCGGACTTATCGATGTATAAATGGCAGTTGCCCGCACCGGTCTCGATCACCGGCACTCTGGCATTGCGCTTGACCGCCTGGATCAGACCCGCACCGCCGCGCGGGATCAGCAGATCCACATAGTCCACCGCCTGCATCAGTTCATTGGTCGCTTCTCTTTGGATCGCTTGAACCATCTGCACGATATCCGGATTTAAGTTCATCTGTGCGATCACATCGCGCATTAACCCAACCAATGCACGGTTGGTCTCAAACGCATCGCTGCCGCCGCGTAAGATCACTACATTGCCGGTCTTGATGCAAAGTGCGGCCGCATCCACCGTGACATTCGGTCTTGCCTCATAGATAATACCGATGACACCGATCGGCACACGGCGGCGCAAAATCTGCAAGCCGTTGGGACGCACCCAGCCGTCCACCGTCTCGCCTACCGGGTCTTTTAATTCCGCGATCTCCTCGAGTGCTTTGGCGATCCCCTCGATGCGGGATGCATCCAAGGTCAGACGGTCGATCATTGCCGGGCGCATACCGCTTTGGTTGGCATTGCCGAGATCCATGCGGTTTGCCTCGATCAGCAGCTCTTTTTGTAAACGCAGCTGTTTTGCGATCGCAAGCAGGATCTGATTTTTCTCCAACTGGGTCAAAGCCAGCGCATCGCCCTCTGCGGCGCGCGCCTTTTTGCCGATTTGCTCTATGTAAGCCTTGCAGTCCATCATTTGCCCTCCGCTTTGAATAAAGTACCGACCTTTTTGCCGTCAAAGATGTCGTAAAGGATCTTCGGATCCGCGCCGTTTGCGATCATCATATCACAGCCGGCACCCATGGCGATCTTCGCCGCCTGCAGCTTGGTGGTCATGCCGCCGGTCGAGAACTCGGAGCCCTTGCCGCTTGCCGCCGCTTCAATTTCCGGGGTGATGTGCTCGACCACCGGGATCAGCTTGGCATCCGGGTTGGTTTTGGGATTGGCGTCATATAAGCCGTCGATATCCGAGAGTATGATCAGAAGATCGGCGCCGACCGTCTTTGCAACAATGGCAGAAAGGGTATCGTTGTCACCGAACACGATCTCATCGACCGCAACGGTATCGTTCTCATTGACGATCGGGACGGTGCCCATTGCAAGCAGGGTCTCGAAGGTGTTTTTGATATAGCGGTAACGGCTCTCCACCTCGACCGCATCGCGGGTGAGCAGCACCTGCGCAACGGTGTGGTGATACACCGAGAAAAGTTTATCGTAGAAATACATCAATTCGCATTGACCGATCGCAGCGCAGGCCTGTTTTTCGCTCAGTTCGGTCGGACGTTTTTTAAGGTTCAATTTACCTGCACCGACACCGATCGCACCCGAAGAAACCAGCACGATCTCTTTGCCGGAATTTTTGATATCCGACAGGATCTTGACAAGCTCCTCTGCCAGACGCAGATTGAGCAGTCCGGTCGGATGGGTCAGGGTATTGGTCCCCACCTTAATCACAATGCGTTTGCAGTCTTTCATCATCTATCAGCTCCTTACATGCATGGATATAAAAATCCATTCTTATTGTAACAGAAAACCGATAAAAAGTAAAGAGCGCAGCGGGGATGCTTCGCAGCAATATGCGGTGTTTTGCTGCCGCAATGCGGTGTTCCGCCAAGCGGAACAATGAGGTGGTGCTTTGCACCAATGCGGTCGCCTTACGGCGAATGAAT
This sequence comes from Oscillospiraceae bacterium, assembly GCA_045133555.1. Taxonomy (GTDB): domain Bacteria; phylum Bacillota; class Clostridia; order Oscillospirales; family Ruminococcaceae; genus JAHHTP01. Next base: position 1,933 of record JBGUUN010000123.1, on the reverse strand, counting down.
TCACACCTTCGGTGTGAATTAAGGTAGAAACGCTTCGCGTTTCGAAAATCAAATTCGTACAAACTTTAAAGCCTCCCCCTTCAGGGGGAGGTGTCTGACCGTAGGTCAGACGGAGAGGGCTCGACTCGCACAAACTTGCTTCACAACGGACCGTCGAGGGCGCCAGCCCCTACAAACCTATCACTAAATTCGCACAAACTTTAAAGCCTCCCCCTCTGGGGGAGGTGTCTGACCTACGGTCAGACGGAGAGGGCTCGACTTGTACAAACTTGCTTCGCACGGACCGTCGAGGACGCCGGTCCCTACAAACCTATCATCAATTTCGTACCAACTAAAAACGGGGGTGAACCCCACGAAGTGGGTGAATCCCCCCTCCCACAAAGGTAAGAAAAACACCAATAACAAACAGCATCGCCGCTTCCAGATACATCCCCTCCCCCGCCGCAAAATACCACATGACCAGACATCCGATCCCCGGCAGTAAAAAAAGTATACGCAATACCGTTTTTACCAAATCCCGGCAAAGAAAGCCCAGATACCGCCCCAGACCGTCAAAATAATAAAACGCATCGGTGTAGGGATCACGCTTGACCGCAGCAAAAAACGGTAAGGTCACCGCACGGAGCATCACCAGCCATATAAACGCCATCACCGCGGTCTGCCGTACCGAGAGCAGCCCAAAAGAAAAGCAGCAGCCGAAATAGATCGCTGCACAAAACAGCAGAAATAACGCGGTACCCAAGCCGCATAAAACGATCTTCATCCGTTGTTTCATTCCTTCCTCCCACGGTTGTTCTTCCGTATCACCTTACCTTATATAATTCCATGCCGCTTTTCACTTTACTTTTAGCGTCTTGTTCAAACTTTGTTTCAAATTATTTACATTTGAATCTTTCGGTGCTATAATTGTAAGAATAAATCATTGTAAAGGAGATCTCTCTATGGCCAAAGATATGACCAAGGGCAGCCCCATTAAACTGCTTTTGCTGTTTACTGTGCCGCTTTTGATCGGTAACCTGTTCCAACAGCTGTACAGCACGGTGGATACCATGGTGGTCGGCCGCTATGTCGGCCCGCATGCACTCGCCGCAGTCGGCTCCACCGGTTCGATGAGCTTTTTTGTCATCGGATTTGCGGGCGGCTTGATGGCAGGCTTCTCGATCATCGTGTCCCAGAATTTCGGCGCATTGCAGCGCGACGGTGACGGTGACTACAACACCATCAAGCACACCGTTGCGACCGCCATCGAACTCACCGCCATCATCAGCGCACTCGTCGCCGGCATCATGTATTTTTGCACCATGCCGCTTTTGGAACTGCTGGGTACCCCGGCAGATATCATCGACGGCGCACATACCTATATCCGTACCCTGTTTTTGGGCATCGTCACCTCGTTTTACTATAATCTCGGCGCATCCTTGATGCGTGCGGTCGGTGACTCCAAAACCCCGCTTTACCTGCTGATCGTTTCCTCTTTCCTGAACATCGGCATGGACTTACTGTTCGTCATCGCCTTTGATTGGGGCATCTTCGGCGTTGCCTTTGCCACCATCATTGCACAGGGCATCTCGGCTGTGCTTAGTTTAACCGTAATGTTTGCAAAATATAAGTTCCTGCGGCCTCAAAGACAGCATTGGAAGCCGGACTTTGCGCTGATCGGCAGACTGTTAAAACTCGGCGTGCCGAATGCGTTTATGAACTCGATCACCGCTGTCGGCAGCATGGTCTTACAGTCAGTGGTCAACTCCTTCGGCTCTACCGTTGTTGCGGCACATACCGCGGCAATGCGTGTCGAGCAGTTTGCACAGCTGCCGGGTATGACCTTAGGTACCGCAATGGCAACCTATGCGGGTCAAAACTGCGGTGCGAAACGCTTTGACCGTGTCCGTGAGGGTGTCCGCAAGGCGACCTGGCTGACCGTCGGCTATCATGT
>JBGUUN010000122.1:0-5872 GCA_045133555.1 Oscillospiraceae bacterium | reverse complement strand
GATCACCACCGAATTCGACCGTCTGGAATGGTACCCGCACGCAAGACGTTTTGAGTCGGGTAATTTAAGCTATAACTGTATCGAAGCAATCAGTAACGGTGTGGATCTGATCTTGGAGCTTGGCATCGAGAACATCGATGCGCATATCAGAGAGTTGGAGCATTATCTGCGTGATAAGATCAAAGCATTGCCGCTGCCGGTGGTACAGGCAAAAGATGAGAAAAACTGGGGCGGTATCATCTGTGTATATTATCCGAAGGAAAGAGAATCGGATGTCGTACGTATCTTAGAGGCGCATAAGATCTATGCGACCATGCGCGGCGGATATATGCGTTTCGGTCTGGAATTTTATAATACCAAAGCACAGATGGATATTGTGGCAGCTGCACTGTTTGAGATCGCAGCGCTTGTGAAAGAGGGAGAAGAAGTATGAAAAGACTGGCTATCATCGGATGCGGCGCACTCGGACGCATCCTTGCGACCAATGTCGATAAACTGTTAAAAGAGCAGTATACCATTACCGGTGTCTATGACTTAAACACCGAGAATGCGGAAAAATTAGCGGCGGATGTGAATACCAAAGCGTATGCCGCAATCGAGGAGTTATATGCGGACAAACCGGATTATACCGTGGAGATCGCAGGTATTCCGGCGGCAAAAGCATACGGTGAGGAGATCTTACGCAATGTTTCGGATCTGATCGTGGTATCGGTCGGCAGTCTGGCGGATGAGGCGTTCAAGGAACGTTTGATCGATGCTGCAAATGCAAGCGGCCATAAACTGTATGTGGTAAACGGAGCGATCGGCGGTTTTGATCTGATGCAGGTATTTGCGCTGATGGGCGTCAATCAGGTTTCCATCGAGAGCACCAAGGCACCGCGCAGCTTAAACGGCGCACCGTACTTAGAGGGACGTGAGCTGTCCGAAACCGAGGAAGAAACGGTGTTCTGCGGCAATGTGAAAGAAGCCATCGCAGGCTTTCCGAAAAACGTCAATGTGGCGGTAGCGACCGCACTCGCATCCGAGTGTCCGCAGACCGAGGTGCGTATCCGCAGTGTGCCGGGCAGAAAGGAAAATACCCATGCCATCAGCCTGCAGGGTGAATATATGAAAGCTGAGATCAAGGTGACCTCTACCCCGGACCCGGTCAATCCGAAATCGAGCGTCAGTGCGGCATGGAGCGTTGTGGCACTGCTCAAAAACTTAGCTTCTCCGGTATTCTTTTACTGATGCGCACTTGAAAAAGTGCGGACATTGTGTTATACTGAATCACATATCCGGTTCATAATTTTGCCGTTTTTTCCTCATTTTTTGATGATGAATTCGGCTTGATAATACGGTATAATATAGGAAAATGTGATATTAAGGAGAATAGGAATGAGCGAAGAAAACAAGCAGTCGGAGTACCTTTCGCCGGAGGAAATTCCGGAATCGATCCGAAAGAATCTGCCGGAAGGTGCCAAAGTACGCCGTGTGAAGAAGAAAAAGACCGTACAGAGCGAAACGGTTCGTGAGATCCAAAAAGAAGTCAAAAACCGCCGCGATCTGGTCATGCTGCAGAAAGCAAAACAGGGCATGAAGGTGGATGACAGCACGATCACGAAAAAGGTCGAGGAAGAAAAACCGAAAACTTTCCGCGGAAAGCTCGAAAACTTCTGGTATCATCATAAAATCTGGGTGTTCATCGGACTGTTTGTTGCGGTACTGTTGGGCATCGGTTTAAAAGGCTGGCTGTTCCCGGCAAAATACGATGTGGATATCTATCTGGCATCCGAATTCCCGTTAGACGATCCGAGCATCGATATTTCCGAGCCGTTTGACTGCTATACGCTCGATCTGGACGGTGACGGTGAGCAGAAGGTCGATCTGGATGTCATGCAGGTCATGCGCAGCGGCAAGTATGAGATGGCAGGTGCTTACGGCAACTATGTCAACATCATCAACCAGTTCCGTATCGCATTGGCACTCGGTGATTACGCACCGCAGATCTATGTTATGGACGATGCAAACTATCGCTATATGAAGGACGAGATCATGGTAGAGTTCCGTGATTTATCGGATCTTGACCCGACCGGTCAGATCAAAGGCGACCGTGTGGCACTTTCCGAGCTTGCCATCGCTGAGAAATACGATAATCTGGACCTGACCCTGAGTCAGCTTTATGTTTGTATTTACGATCTCGAGCAGATGAAGACCGATGCCGAGAAAGGCACTCCGGTGGATAAATTCGTCGGCAACGAGAAATACATGAAGCAGTACAATGAGAGCTTGGACTATCTGTCCCGTTTGATTTCCGGTGAGGAAGTTGTACTTGCTGCAAAAGAATAAGAAAATACAGCCGCTATCGGCTTTTGAAGGAGTTATATTATGAGAAGTGATCTGATCAAAGCAGGTCCGGAGCGTTGTGCGCACCGTTCTCTGCTCAAAGCAATGGGCATCACCAACAGTGAGATGAAACGTCCGTTTATCGCAGTCGTCAGTGCAAAGAGCGATTACATTCCGGGTCATGTGCATCTGGATAAGATCGCACAGGCTGCAAAGGACGGTATCCGCAATGCGGGCGGTGTTCCGTTTGAATTCAACACCATCGGTGTTTGCGACGGTATCGCAATGAACCATGTCGGCATGAAGTATTCGCTGGCATCCCGTGAGCTGATCGCAGACAGCATCGAGGTTATGCTGACCGCACATCCGCTGGACGGTATCGTATTCATCCCGAACTGCGACAAGATCGTGCCGGGTATGATGCTTGCAGCGATCCGCTTAAACCTGCCGTGTATCTTCTTAAGCGGCGGTCCGATGATGCCGGGTCATGTTATGGGTAAAAAGATCGGTCTGTCCGAGGTATTCGAAGCAAGCGGCGCTTATGCTGCAGGCAAACTGACCGAAGAAGATTTATACGAGTTTGAGGAAAACGCTTGCCCGACCTGCGGTTCCTGCTCCGGTATGTATACCGCAAACTCCATGAACTGCCTGACCGAGGCGATCGGTATGGCACCGCCGATGAATGCTACCACCATGGCTGTGGCTTCCAAACGTATCCGCCTTGCAAAAGAGGCCGGTGAGCGCGTTTTAGAGCTGGTCAAAGAGGATATCCGTCCGAGCGATATCTTAACCGAGGCTGCATTCCGCAATGCGATCGCTTGCGATATGGCACTCGGCTGTTCTTCCAACACCGTACTGCATCTGCTGGCACTGGCTAACGAGATCGGCAACAACATCGACTTGAAAGTCATTGACGAGATCTCCAAAGGCACCCCGCAGCTTTGTAAATTAAACCCGGCAAGCTCTATTTTCATCGAAGATCTGGGCTATCTGGGCGGTATCCCGGCTGTTATGAAAGAGCTGGCACGCGGCAATTATATTGACACCGACGCGCTGACCGTAACCGGCACCGTTGCTGACCGTATCGCAGACTGCAAAGGCACTCCGGACGGTCTGGTACTGCACTCCATTGAGGAGCCGATCAGAAAAGACGGCGGTATCGCTGTACTGTTCGGCAACCTGGCAGAAGAAGGTGCTGTTGTTAAACAGGGCGCTGTTGCGGCTCATATGATGGTATATTCCGGTAAAGCACGTGTATTCAACTCTGAGGAAGAAGCTACCGAAGCGATCTTCGGCGGCAAGATCAAAGAGGGCGACGTTGTTGTGATCCGTTACGAGGGTCCGAAAGGCGGCCCGGGTATGCGTGAGATGCTCACCCCGACCGCAGCATTATCCGGTATGAATCTGTCGGTTGCACTCATCACCGACGGTCGTTTCTCGGGTGCTACCCGCGGTGCGGCAATCGGTCACGTTTCTCCGGAGGCTGCTGCAGGCGGTCTGATCGGTCTGGTCGAGGAAGGTGACACCATCCATATCGACATCCCGAACCGTAAACTGGAGTTAGTCGTTGACGAGGCTGTACTGGCTGAGCGTAAAGCAAACTTCAAACCGCTTGAAAAAGAACTGAAAGGTTATATCAAACGCTATGCGTCTTTGGTAACCTCCGGTTCCAACGGCGCGGCATTCCGTAAATAATCAAAATCACCGCCTGTCGGGAGTATTTGCTTCCGATCAGGCGGTTTTGTGCGCAAAAGGGGGAAAGATCATGCATCTGTATATCAGACAGAAGGTGTTTTCATGGCGCGATAAATTCGCGGTCTGCGACGTCAATCAAAATCCGGTCTATTATGTCGAGAGCGAGCTTTTTACCTTCGGCAAGAAGCTTCATATCCGCGATACAAGCGGCAATGAGGTCTGCTACATCGAGCAGCAGCTGTTTCGCTGGATGCCGACCTTCCATGCCTATATTCCGGGAGCGGCACCGATCGAGATCAAGCAGCAATTTTCTTTCCTGCTGCCGAAATATACGGTGCAGCCGCTTGGCTGGCAGGTAGAGGGAAATTTTTTTGAGCATGAATACCGCTTTATAGCACCGTCTGGAGAAGCTGCAAAGCTTTCCAAAGAATGGTTAACCTGGGGCGATGCGTATGAACTTACGGTATATGATCCGAAGGATGCGGTTGCGGCTTTGGCATCGGTGATCATCATCGATGCGATCATTGCACAGCGACAGAACTGATTTTGTATTGACAATCGGTGAAAAAGGCGGTACAATAGCGTTAGGGCAATTTGCTTATATACCAGTAAGGGGGATATCAAATATTATGGAATGCAATCAATTAAAGGAAATGATCAGAAACGGCGCATTCGATGCGCGCTTAAAAGCATTATACGCAGCAGATGCCGCTGCATTGGAAGCACAGAAGGCTCGTTATATCAAAGCGATCGAAGAGTTTGAGGCTTTATATCCGGAGCTTGACGATGTTGTGATCTTCTCCGCACCGGGCAGAACCGAAGTCGGCGGCAACCACACCGACCATCAGTACGGCAGAGTATTGGCTGCTGCAGTCAATCTTGATATCATTGCAGTCGCTGCAAAGACCGAGGGCACCGTTGTTAAGGTAAAATCCGAGGGATTTAAGGGTGACGTTGTGGATATTTCCGTGCTCGAGCCGCAGGAAGAGGAAGCAACCCATTCTCCGTCTTTGGTACGCGGTGTTGCAAGAGGCTTCGCCGATGCCGGCTATCAGATCGGCGGTTTATCCGCATACACCACCTCGAGCGTATTAAAAGGTTCGGGTTTAAGCTCCTCCGCAGCATTTGAGGTACTTATCGGCACCATGTTCAATTACTTATACAATGACGGCAAAGTAGATGCAGTCAAGATCGCACAGATCAGCCAGTTTGCGGAGAATGTATTCTTCGGCAAACCGTGTGGCTTAATGGATCAGACCGCATCGAGTGTCGGCGGCTTTATCACCATCGATTTTGCAGATCCGAAAGCACCGGTCGTTGAGAAAGTTCCGTATGACTTCTCCAAGAGCGGCTACCGTTTATGTATCGTCAACACCGGCGGCAACCATGCAGACCTGACCCCGGATTATGCGGCTGTACCGGCTGAAATGAAAGCGGCTGCACGCGTATTCGGCAAAGAAGTCCTGCGTCAGGTAGACCCGGCAGAATTCATGGCAAATATCGCAAAAGTACGCGAGGCGGTCAATGACAGAGCGGCACTGCGTGCGATCCACTTCTTTGCGGAGAATGACCGCGTTGTGGATGAGGTAAATGCACTCAATGCAGGTGATTTTGATGCATTCAAAGGTTTGGTCATCGAATCCGGTAATTCTTCTTACCGTTACTTACAGAATGTATACTCTTCCATCAATCCGGCAGAGCAGGGCATTTCTTTAGCACTTGCGATCTCTGAGGGTATCTTAAAAGGCAAAGGCGCATGGCGTGTTCACGGCGGCGGTTTTGCAGGCACCATTCAGGCATTTGTACCGGAATGTCTGGTCGATACTTATGTTGCGGCAATCGAAGCGGTATT
>JBGUUN010000121.1:0-3685 GCA_045133555.1 Oscillospiraceae bacterium | reverse complement strand
ATACAATGCGAGAGTGCGGTAAAGTTATCGGCAAGCAGTGCAGACCGTGCAGCAAACATAGAAGCACCGTGTGCGGCTTCCTCGGTGTGGGTCGGCATGTACACCGGGAGTGCGAATACTTTGGAACAAATTTCGCGCAATACCGCATTGTTTCGGGCTGCATTGCCGGAGAGGATGAGGCTCTTGATTCCCTGATGCGGCAGATTGCGGTACATCTCATAAAGCTCGGCGGCAATGCCGTACAACGTTGCTGCGATAAGATTCTCCGGTGTGAGATTCTCCTCCGATAACTCTCGGATGCTGCCGCGCAGGGAAGCATCCGATCTTGTTCCGCAGAAGGTGGTTTGCACAAACGGAAGATCTGATTCGGATAGCGCTTGGCTTGCCAGACGGTTCATGACATCGTATTGTTTGGCAGCATCGATGCCGCAGGCATCCAGATAGCTGCGGAAAAAGTTTTCCAGAATCGCATAAGCACGTCCGCCGCAAAGAGCACTGCCGCAAAGCAGATGCTGATTCAGATAAAGCGGACGGGATTCTAAAGAGAGATCGGTGAAGGTGATCGGGTCGTTGCTTTTTACAGAAATCTGACTTCCTGTGCCGATATTACAGAGTGCCTGTGTATCGGGATCGGTAACCGAACCGATAAAACTTGCCTGATTGTCACCGATGGCGATCGATACCGGGATATCACGATATCTTCCGATCACACATGGCCCAGCGGTGACCTGCGGCAGGAGATCGGTATCGATTTTTAACACATTAAGGGAAGCTTTGTCGAATGCGGTCTGCTTTACATCAAACAGACCGAGGGAAGCGGCATTGGAGCTGTGCATCAGTGGGGTACGGATGCCGCAGAGTTTCATACCGATATGATCCATGACGGTAATAAGATAACGGGCATTTTTCGGTACCGCACCGTTTTGCAGATTCCAAAGGTGGGTCGCAAGCCCATAGCCCGGTGAGATTTTATAGCCGGTTTTTGCGTAGATGATATCACAGACAGAAATATTGCCGCATCCGGCGCGTGCATCCTGCCAGGTATAAAGCGGAGAACAGGCGTCAGCATTTTCGTCGATATATAAAATGCCGTGCATTTGTCCGGTGATGCCGATGGCGGCAATCTGCGGATAGGCAGCTAGGCTTTGGTTAAGAAGTTCGGTCACATTGCAACAGATGCGATCGGGATCCTGTATCTTTTCCCATGTGTTTGCGGATGGGATGGCGCTGTCATTGGGGACAGTAACGGCAAAAAGCTGTCTGCCGCTTTGGATATCCAAAATGACAGCACTGATGCCGGTGGTGCCGATGTCGATGCCGAGTACCGGAATACACATGATAGATCCTCCTTTGCCGTTTTTTTCATTATAGACCATTCCTTTGTTTTCGTCAAGAGAAAAAGCCGATCTGACGATCGGCTTTGCTGTTTGAATATCGTTTTTATTCGGCGGAGATCTCGTTCATTCCGAGGCGGTACAGAGTCGGATAAAGAGTCGCCGCATCAAACGGTTGTTCTCGCAATGCACTTAACAGTGTTAAGCGGAGTGCGGCATCTTTGGCTTCGGTGAATAGGGTTTCGCTCGGAGCAGAAGTCCTGCCGCACGGTGCCCCGCAGGCATAACAGCCCGGTACGATCTCTCTTTTTAAGGTATCTATCTTGTTCATCAGTTCCTGTAAAGCAATCTTATCCTCTTGCTGTGCAATCAAATAGAGTCCGCGCAGCAGCAAAAAGTCGGTTTTTTCGGAGATAAAATGTTCGTTTCCCTCGATGGCACGCACCAGTCCGATCATAGCGCAGAGGGTCTGCAGCTGTAGTTTCGTCATATCAGCGGTCTAAGATCCTGCCATCGTTGGAGATGGTCACGACCTGCCACGGAATGAATTTACCGCTTGCCATCAATGCGCGTTTGACCGCATTTTCGATGCCGCCGCAGCAAGGTACCTGCATACGGGTGACGGTAACGCTCTTGATATCATTTTGCTTGATGATCTCGGTCAGCTTCTCGGTATAATCCACCATATCCAGCTTCGGACAGCCGATGACGGTGACCTTATTTTTCATAAAATCGCGATGGAAATTGCCGTATGCGTATGCGGTACAGTCTGCAGCGATCAGCAGGTTTGCTTTGTCAAAGTACGGTGCTTTGATCGGGACCAGTTTGATCTGTACCGGCCATTGACGCAGTTCACTTTGTACGGCAGCAGGTGCGGTATCAAGGCTTGGCATCTTACGGTTGATGGATTGGGACATGCTGCCCGGACAGCCGCCTGCACAGCTGTGCGGTTGATTCTTGGCTGCTTTTGCGGCAAGCACTGCAGCTTCGTCATATGCCGGTGCTTCTCTTTCTTCAAAAGTGATCGCATCGGTCGGACAGGCAGGTAAACAATCGCCGAGTCCGTCGCAATAATCTTCTCGGGTCAGCTTTGCTTTCCCGTTTACCATTTCTATAGCACCCTCATGGCAGGCTTTAGCACATAAGCCGCAGCCGATGCATTTTTCTTCATTGATTTTAATGATTTTTCTTAACATCGTTTGATCCTCCACAGTCGGTCATACTTGACTTTCTGAATTTATTATACTATAATGAAATCGGAATGTATGTTGTATTTTCAACAAAAAATATATTTTAGCGAAAAGAGGGGACATCATGCGGGAAGAATGCTTGGTCTGTAAAGCAAAGCTCATTTATCTGGAGCGGGAAGAAGAAATGGAATGCGTGATCTGCCATAAAAAAGAACACAGTCATACCAAATGTGTGGAAGGACATTATGTCTGCAACGAATGTCATATGAAAGGTCTGGATGATATTTTTGCGGTATGTATGCAGAATCAAAGCAAAGATCCGATTGCGGTACTCGAACAGATGATGGCACTTCCGTCCTGCCATATGCACGGTCCGGAGCATCATATCATGGTCGGTGCGGCACTGCTGACCGCTTATCACAATGCCGGCGGTGAGATCGATCTTGCGGCTGCGCTTGGAGAGATGGTCTCCCGCGGTAAGAAGGTACCCGGCGGTGCCTGCGGATTTTGGGGTGCTTGCGGTGCGGGTATCAGCAGCGGCATGTTCTTATCGATCATTACCGCAGCGAATCCGCTTGCCGGAAAGGAATGGGGATTATCCAACCGCATGACAGCTGCTTCCTTGGAGCAGATCGGAAAGCTTGGCGGTCCGCGCTGCTGCAAACGCAATTCCTATACGGCGATCAAAACGGCGATCGATTATGTCAGAGAGCATTTGGGTGTTGCAATGGATGATCCGGCGGTATCCTGCAGCCGCAGTGAGCAGAACAATCAGTGCATTGGCAAGAACTGCCCGTATCATTCGGAAGGAAAGAAAAAGGTGGTATTCTTATGTGTCCATAATTCCTGCCGCAGCCAGATCGCCGAAGCATTGGGTAAGCTGCTTGCTTCTGACCGATACGAGTTTTACTCCGCCGGTACCGAGGTCAAACCGCAGATCAACCCGGATGCGGTGCGTCTGATGAAGGTACTGTACGATATCGATATGGAAAAGACGCAGTACAGTAAGACGGTGGACGATATTCCGAATCCGGATATCATTATTACCATGGGCTGTGATGTCGGCTGTCCTTATATCGGACGTGAGCCGGATGCGGACTGGGGGTTGCCGGATCCGACCGGAAAGAGCGATTCGGCATTCATCGATGTGATCGAACAGAT
>JBGUUN010000120.1:0-2668 GCA_045133555.1 Oscillospiraceae bacterium | reverse complement strand
CTGATCGATGAGACCGGATGCATCGAAGAAGAAAACGAGGCTTACGAGGCATATCTGACCGAATACGATGACTTCCCGGCAGTCCGCTTATCCGAAAATATCCTTATCACCCAACAGGATGTACGTCAGCTGCAGCTGGCAAAAGCCGCGATCTGTGCCGGTATCGACACCCTGCTTGAAACTGCGGGAATTGCTCCGGAAGATGTTGACACCTTCTACATCGCAGGTGGTTTCGGCAGATATATCAACACCGCTTCCGCAGCAACCATCGGCCTGTTCCCGAAAGAACTTGCTCCGCGTGCCGTTGCTGTCGGCAATGCAGCCGGTGCGGGTGCATCCATGCTGCTGCTGTCCAAGGGATTGATGGATACAGCCGACAAACTCGCATCCGAAGCAGAGGTCGTCGACCTCTCCACCTCTCCGATCTTTATGGAACAGTATATCGAAAGAATGCATTTTGACTGCGAGGAATAAGCATGGCAAATAAAAACGGTGCATACGAAATGCGCCCGATCGCAACCATCCACACCGATTTTCCGACCAAATTCGGCATTCCGCGCCAGGGTGGTCTGATCGAAGAACTGCACAGCACCATTGTGTTCGAACCGGAATTTCGCAATCCGGATGCCCTGCGCGGCTTAGAGGAATTTTCCCATCTTTGGCTGATCTGGCAATTCTCCGACGCATTGCGGGATACCTGGAGTCCAACCGTACGTCCGCCGCGACTGGGCGGCAACGTCAAAAAAGGTGTATTTGCAACCCGCTCTCCATTCCGACCGAATCCGATCGGCCTTTCGGTGGTCAAATTTGACGGCATGGAGCAAACAAGCAAAGGCATCATCCTGCATATTTCGGGTGCGGACTTAATGGACGGTACCCCGATCTATGACATCAAACCCTATCTGCCGCACATCGATGCCATCCCGGATGCATCCGGCGGCTTTGCCAAAGAGGTAAACAGCTATGAGCTGCAGGTGATCTTCCCGGATGCGCTGCTGCAAAAGCTCCCGGCAGACAAACGGGAAGCAGCGATTGCCGTCTTAAAGCAAGACCCGCGTCCTTCCTACCAGAATGACCCCACTCGAATCTACGGCTTTCCGTTTGCCGGACACGAGATCAAATTCATGGTAGACGGGGATACTTTGACGGTAAATCAGGTGGAATAACGTACAACAGCCCTCCCACGCGGGAGGGCTGTCTGTATTTACTCACTGATGTAGATTTTTAAAGTATTCTCGGCTTTGGCCAATGCTTCTTCATAGTTCATTTCTCCTTCGAGATAATCTTCAAAGTAACTGATAACATTGCCGTTTTCACTGCCGCAGGCATAAAACACATGGGTGACCTTACTGTTCCACTCCATCAAATCGGTTAAGTAACTCTCATCCAATGCCTTTAAATGAACGACCGTTGCACTGCTGCCGACCGCCGCAGTATATGCTTTATCCAATTCTTTCAATTTCCAAATCTTTTTTAATGCCTGATTGTTGACCGGACAGCTGACCTCATAGGAAGTCGGTCTTCCATCCGAGGTGGTCTTTTCCTGCGTCAATGCAGTTTCACCCATCAACGCCTTTACAAAGGTATACGCCATCTGCTTCCGCGGAGAAGACGCCGTCACGCCGACCGAAAGCTGGATCTGTGCGGATGTATCGCTGCTGCCATAGTTGTAAAACGGCAGAACCACCGGTTCACCGAAATCGGTTATGAGCTGTGCCTCTCCCATAGCTCGTAAGGACGTGTGGCCATACCATCCATACAGCAAAAATTCTTCCAATGCCAGACCATCTGTCGAATACTTAGCCTTTGAATTCAGATAACGCTCCAAAGTTGCATGACGGTCAAACGGATACACGATCTTATAGGTATCCAACATCGGTGCAAAATCCTCGGAAAAAGCCACCGTTTTCTTAGTATGATCCAACGGATTCAATCCCATCACATCAATGATATAACGATACCAACTGTCGGTGTATTGGAACAGCTGCGGCATCGTTTCATCCGCTGCAGACTGCTCATAGTACTTTGCAATCTCTTCCAACAGCCCCTTACCGGTGCTGCAATTATCCACGTTAAAACCATATTTCTCCAACAGGCTCTTTTCGCTGACCGTTGTCCAAACATCGTAATAAAGCGGCATCAGATACTGCTTCCCATCCAGCTCAAATGCATCTATCACGGTGGTGTTATAGTCATCCCAGCTCCAACTCTCATCCTTCTCGAAATATGGATTTAGGTCAATAAAGTTTCCCGCAGCCATTGCCTTATTGATGTCGGTATAATGGGCAAAGCCGTTACCGATCAGAACAACATCCGGACCGGTTCCTGCCATCAGTTCGGTTTTCAAAGCTGTGTACTGTTGTTCTTCCTCTTCTTCTGTTTCAGCATCAATCTGCCGAATCACAATCTCCACATCCGGATAGGTTGACTTAAACACCCTCGTCGCCTCTGCCATGTAGTCTGGTGTACAGCCTTCCACATAAACCGTCAGCGGTCCAACCGTATCCTCCTTGGCACACCCCGAAAACATCCCGCAGCATAACAATGATGCCAGTAATACAACAATCATTCGTTTCCAAAGTTTCATCCTTCATTCCTCCTTTGTTGGATATAGAGCGGTTGTCCCACCCGTATTTTCGATCAAAGCGATATTGATTTTATATACTTT
>JBGUUN010000119.1:0-4555 GCA_045133555.1 Oscillospiraceae bacterium | reverse complement strand
CTTCTTCGCATCCGCAAAATTTGCGTATTGCAGGAAGTTATGTGCGGCATTACCGCGCATCGCACCGGTGATGCGGCCTTCCTCCTCCAACATAAATGCCGGCTTTTTGAGCCCTGCCTCTGCCAAAGGATCCGACTCCGTCGGCTCAATATCCGCTTCATAGAACACTTCTTCTGTCTTTTGCAGAAGCAATTCCTCCTGCTTTTTATGGAAAAGATCCATCTCCTTCGGATATGCCCCGCGATGGGTCAGCGCCGTTACCGAAGATTTTGCCGGAATCAGCGTGACATTTTCGTAACGGTACGGTTTTAAGAGGCGTTTTACCTGCGCATCATCTGCTTCTCTTGATGCAAATTCGGCAAGTGTAGGTGCGCTGCTCTCCAAAAGCGCGTTCCTCGGTTCATCGGCACGGCATACGACCACAGAAAACTGCAGTTTATCCCTTGCTGTATCGCCAAGCTTATTGCCGATCACCGAATACGGCACCGACTCCATAACCTCATATCCCATGGAGTTTAGTTTTTCGGCTGCAGCCGGAGCGGACAGCAGACCCGCCATCAGCCATTTTAAGTAATTGGAAGCCCCGCTGGTATAAGCACGCGGTACCAAATAAGGATCTTCATCTCCTTCTTTCAATGCCGCGGCAATTTCACCGTTCATCTTGATCAAATTGTTATTCAGATGATTCACACTGCCGATACAGATCAGTTTCTCTCTTGCACGGGTCATTGCGACATACAAAAGACGCATTTCTTCCGCACGAAGCTGTGCAGACATGCTTTCTTTGATCTTTTCGCCGTATGCATTATAATAACTGATACAGTTTTGCTCATCGCTGTACTGCAGAGTCAGACCGTATTTGGCATCCAGCAGATAACCGCCTTTCGTATCCATCTGGTTAAATCGAGCTTCACAATGGCAAAGGATACAGATCGGTGCTTCTAAGCCTTTACTGCCGTGGATGGTCATAACCTCAACGACATCCTCATTCTGATACAGCGCACTTGCCGGTTCGATATCCTCACTTTCTTCGAGCATACGATCGACATAACGCAAAAATCCGTCAATGCCGCCAAAGTGATCCGCTTCCCAATTTTTACTGTCTTTACACAGCAGATCGAGATTGGCATTCTTCTGTGCGCCGTCCTCACCTGCCGCAAGCAATGCCGGATAACTGCTGATCGTATAAGCGTACTGCAAAAAGTCGGATACGCTGCGACGCAACGCCTCGTTTGACAACTGCTGCAGCAATTCCAAAGCCGCTTTTGCTTTCGGCTGCAGCGGATCATCGCTTTCCCCCGCGGCAAGCAAAGCATCATACAAATAACTGCCCTCGGTCTCGTTGGCGATCAGGCGCAGTCTTGCGGCATCGTCAAAGTCAAATCTGCAAAACGGAGAAAGCAAGAAACGCCAAAGCGCTTCATCCTGCTGCGGATAGATCGAAACTTTGAGCATCGCAAGGCAATCCGCGATCTCGGTGGTCTGGTAAAATGCCTTGATGCTGCCGGTATGATAACTGATATGATGACGGTCAAGCTCTTTGAGCAAGCGGGAAAGCTTGGTCTTGGAGCGCATCAGCACCATAAAGTCGCTGTATCGGCAAGGGCGCATTTCACCCGTCTTACGGTCGGTGACCGGATACCCTTCTGCAATCATTTTTGCGATCAATGCAGCGGTATATTCTTCCTGATCGATCGCCGGATAATCGTTTTCCTTCGATTTTAAGTTATCCAATAAATGAAGTTCCGTATCCGCCGAAAATCCGTACGGCATTGGCGGATAAACCGCAGAAGAAAGCATCGCTGCGGATGCATCATAGGTGATCTCGCCTGCCGCTTTGGACATTACTCTTGCAAACAGATAATTGACCGTATCGATAACAGAACTGCGGCTGCGGAAATTATCCTTTAACAGAACACGTACCGGCATACCGTCTTTGGCATCACCGACATCGGCATACTGCTCCAATCGGTTTAAGAAAAGCTCCGGCTTTGCATGGCGGAAGCGATAGATACTTTGCTTGATATCACCGACCATAAACAGATGATCGGTACCCTCGGTCAGCATACGGAAGATGACATCCTGTACACCGCTGTTATCCTGACACTCATCCACCATCACGCAGTCATACTGCGCTGCGATCTCGGATGCGGCTTCGGTTGCTTTGAATTCTACCGCACCATCCTCGGTCAGATGTCCTTTTGCAAGCAGCGAAACGGTCATCTGTTCGATATCCGCAAAGGAGTATCTGCCCAGTCTGCGCTTTTCATCCATCAAACGCTGTTCGTAAGCAATGACCAGCGCATAAACCTTCTCAACCGCCTGCTTGATTTTTTGATCGTGTGCCATATCGGAGACCACATACGCGTCGATGGTTTTTCGAAGATCGACCATCTGTGTCCAAACCGCCAAGAGCTTCTGCCCTTCCGGATGTTCGACAATATATTTTTCTTTCCCCTTACGTGTTTTTTGCGGTGCGTGCACAAGTGCGGATGCGATCGAAGAAAGATCCTCACCGGCATCCGCCAATTCGGAAAAGGCACCTCTGAATGCATCTTCCCACGCACGGTGTTCTGCAACGATCGCCTGACGTTTCGGTGCTTCCTTTTCAAAGTTTTTGGTTTTCTTTGCCGGATTTTCAAGAATATCAAAAACCATTCCCGCAAAGTCATCGACAAATTCTGCACGCAGGATCTCATCACGCATTGCAAAGATATCTCTTTTTGCAGCAGCCTCTTTTTGATACAGCTGCTGACGGTACTGCTCGGCCTGCAATTTGCAGCTTTCGATCCACAGCTGCAGGTCCGGCTCTGCTTTTGCAGTCAGGTAAGTTTCATATATAATTTCGCGGATGGTGTCATCGCTGCCGTTTTCGCAAAGCTCACGCAATGCGATAAAGTCTGCGTCCATCTTTTCGTATTCCGATTCCAACAGTTCGGTCAACACTTCGGATTCGAGCTGCTTGAGCGCGCCGCCGTGCAGCACCGACAATTCTGCCGAAACGCCGGCTTTTTCAAAATTCTGCTGCAGAATACTGCGGCAAAGTGAGTCGATGGTCGAAATCTGTGCCTGCGGTAAAAGCCTTCTTTGTCTGCGCAGGTTTTCATCATTCGGCTGTTTGGCCGCCCTTTCTTCCAGTTCATTGGTGATTCGTTCCCGCAGCTCGGCACTTGCTAAACGGGTGAAGGTAACGATCATCATGCGATCTGCATCGATCGGAGGATGTCCGCCATCACCGGCAAGCATAGCGACAACACGTTTACTTAAAACCGAAGTCTTGCCGCTTCCCGCTGCCGCAGCGATCAAAAGTGGGCGGTTTCTTTCATCCACCGCATACTGCTGCATAGGTGTCAATGCCATATCACACATCCTCCTTTCCGTAAATCAAATCTCTTGCTTCCTGTTCTTCCATTCCGTCTGATGCCTTGGATTCCACACGAATATCTTTACCGCAGAGATTACTGTATGCGCAAAAACTGCAGTGGGTCGTATCTTTCGCAAAAATCGGCTCAATGCATCCGGACGAAGCGGAGTCAGCCATCTTTTTGACCTGTCCCAAGACATACTGTTCGATGCGGCGGTATTCTTCTTCGGTGCGCAGCGCATCGTCGTTGATTTCATCTTTCTTATTATATCCGACCGGCACAAATTGCTCTCTGAGCAATTCTTCCATTGCTCTTGTGCGTGACAGCGCATCCTTATCATCCACCACAAAGCCGTTCATGCAATAGCTGAATGCAATGTGCTGATCTCTGTCCGCTTCACTCAGATAGCGCTCTTTGACCTTCTGTGGCGGTTTTGCCGGATAGTAAAGCACACCGGACGGCACCATTTCGGCAAATCCGCCTCTGCCGCCATGCTCAATCGCCATCTCATACAATATCATCTGCATCTGGTCACCGTCGGTCAGCTTAGCGTACTTGAATTCCTTATTACCGGTTTTATAGTCTATGACCCTGAAATAGGTCTTATCGTTTTCCTCATAGGTATCCATACGGTCCACTCTGCCGCGGATACGCATGGTGTGATTTTTATCCACCTCGACCGCAAGCGGTGCGATCGCCTTACTGCCGATATCAAATTCCACAGCAAACACCGCAAATTTACTCTGCAGCTGCTCGGCATAGATATTTTCGCAGATACGGCAAACCGTGTGTTTCATACTCTGCGCCAGCACTTTATCCTTTTGGCTGATCTTACCCGGCTGATCGAAACGTGCCGCAATCTCTTTGCCAAAGGCATCTTCCACCAATGCCGCAATACGATTTTTGATTTTCTGCGGCTCGGTGACACAGCGCTCCTCGATTGCTTTCTTTGCATCCGCCTTAGCCATCTCGCTGATCGGAACGGTCAACGTTGCAATGACATGATGCACCAGATTACCGCGCAGCAGCGGATTATACGATGCACGTTCCTTGATACGCAGTTTCAAGCCGTAGCGGATAAAGTAAGCAAACGGGCATTTATGGTAAAGCTCGATCTCACTTGGCGAGACCATACGCTGATACAATGTATACAGTGCCTCTATGACCTCGCTGTCGGTCAGCAGATACGA
>JBGUUN010000118.1:0-2323 GCA_045133555.1 Oscillospiraceae bacterium | reverse complement strand
CCGTCGCTGATCGGATTATTTACGGTAAATTTTTGGATGCTCATAGGTGTCCTTTCTCAGCCCTCTAAAACTACACGGATCGCACCGCAGCTCGGATAGGTAAATACTTCAAAGTCGGTGGAGTCACCGTTGCGGATACGGGTGCAATGCCAGTTGCAGTCTTCGTCGAAGTAACCTTCTTCGACTGCCAGATAGTCCATAAAATGCTCAGCCTGGTAATCCTGCTGCGGTGCTTTCCAATCGGTCAGCGGCGGATTGGAGCGGAAGCCGACGGCATATGCACTGCCGCAGAGATAGAATTCATTTGCTCCGGTCTGTACGATCAAACCGCGGCCGCGATCGGTCATGTTTTCGCCCTGATGCAGGTAGCGGTCACCGCGCGGGTATGGTGCGAAGTTGACTCTGAGCGTCCAACCGTCCAAGAACAGGGTTTCTTCATTCATGAATTCTTCCTGAATGACTGCATGGATCTTGCCGGTACCGCGGTATTTGACAAGCAGCGGCCAGATCGCACCCAGTGCCTTGAAGTTCTCGTGCAGCGGTTTGGCGGTTTCTTTTAAGTTTCCGTTTTCATCCAGCACGCTTTCCGCACCGAAGAAATGGATGCCGGTCAAGCCGCATTCTGCGATCGCACGGTAGCAGCCGATTGCAAACGGCATAGTGGTACCGGTCTCCGGGATATAAAGCGGGTTATCCTCACGGTTATAGGTGTGGATGATATGGGAGTAGACCTTCTGGTTTCCGGTATAGATATCCGGGCAGATCATATCCAACTCCGGTGCAAACCAACGCCAGATCGCAAGGTTTTTGATGACCGCTTCGCCGGACGGATAATCGGTGCCGGCAATCTGATAGCCACCCTGGACGTCTAACCATACGTTGGTATACATCGGACGGTGATAAACGGCTTTGCCTGCTTTTGCGATGGAATTGACATAGTTTGCCATGCTGTATGCCTGTAATACTTCGCTGCCGCGGCGGCCGAACAGTTCTTTCCAGCTGCCTTTTTCTTTTGCACCGCATTCTTTCCAGTCGCGGACAACGCGTTCTTTATCGGAACCGTTTTTCAGTGCTTCGATCATTTCCTGCGGCACATCCGCTTCATAGATGCGTTGTGCGGTCTCAGCGTAGTCACGCTCTGTTCTTCCGACGATACCGAGTTCGTTCTGGATCTGTACAGCGAGTACGGTGCCGACAGCTTCATCTTCCTCTTTGATAGTCTCCATCAATTTGCAGAAAGCGCGGGTATCGCAGCGCAGCGTTTCTTCACAGAAGGAGGAGAGGTTCGGAATCTCATATCCATCGTGGGTAATGACACGGTGGAAACGTTTATGATCGGTCTTGACCCATCTCGGAACATATTTCATATGACCGTTTTTCCAGGTACCGAACCATAAGAAGATCAGTTTTAAGCCTTCTTCTCTGGCTTTGCGGATGATATTTTTGACCAGTTCGGTGTCATACTCACCCTCAACCGTCTCAAAGCGTTCCCATGCGACTGCGATCGCTGCGGTATTGACTTCCATCAATCTGCAGGCATCCCAGACTTTTTCCAGTTCTTCCATAGAATATCCGGACGAGTTATGTGCCTGTGCACCGATGGTGAAAAACGGTTTTCCGTTTGCATAAAAAACAGTCTCTTTCATATATTTATCCCCCTTATCGCCGCAGATGATTTCTGCGGTCTCTTATGATTTCAGTATAGCATATCAAGTATTGAACTGTCAACATTGCAAAATTTATTTTGATATGCTATAATAGGTAAAAAAGATAGGGGGAGTTTTTCAATGGCTATGTTAACGATGGAGCTTGCCAAACAGCTGGTAAGCGAACATGAAAAAGCAGAGCATTTGCTGGAGCATGCATTGGCGGTCAGTGCCGCAATGGGAGCGATGGCAAAGCATTTTGAGGCGGATGAAGCATATTGGGCTGCGGTCGGATATGTTCACGATGTGGACTACGAGGAGCACCCGGAGGAGCATTTACAGCATACCCGTCCGATTTTGGAAGCAGCGGGTATCGATGAGGAAACCATCCGTGCGGTATTGGCTCACGGTTACGGCGTCTGCAGTGATGTTGAGCCGATCACGGTGTTGGAAAAGAGCCTGTATACCGTAGACAGTTTGACCGGTCTGATTTCTGCGGCGGCAAAGATGCGTCCGCAGGGTATCATGGATCTGGAGGTTTCCAGTCTGAAAAAGAAATTCAAAGACAAAAAGTTTGCGGCAAAGGTGGATCGCAGCTTGATCAAAAACGGATGTGAACTGCTTGGAATGGATATGGGCGACGTTATGCAGATCTGCATTGACGGTATGCGCCCGTA
>JBGUUN010000117.1:0-18485 GCA_045133555.1 Oscillospiraceae bacterium | reverse complement strand
CGGGTTATCTTCCGGAGCGTTACAGAATACGACCAGTTTTGCCGCACCGATACAGTCACGGTCTTTGGTCAGCTCTGCGGTCTCTTTAACGATCTCACCCATGATGCGGCAAGCATCCAAGTTGATGCCCGCTTTGGTGGAACCGATGTTGACCGATGCACAGATATGATCGGTCATCGCCAAAGCACGCGGAATGGATTTGATCAGTGCCAGATCGCCTGCAGAAAATCCTTTCTGCACCAAAGCGGAATAGCCGCCTAAGAAGTTAACGCCGACTGCTTTTGCAGCCTTCTCCAGCGTTAACGCAAACTTCACCGGATCATCATTCGGGCATGCTGCCGCAAGCATTGCGATCGGGGTTACCGAAATACGTTTATTGACGATCGGAATGCCGTACTCACGCTCGATATCGCAGCCGACTTTTACCAGATCTTTTGCCTTGGTGGTGATTTTGTCGTACACCTTCTGGCAAGCGCGGTCAATGTCCGGGTCGATGCAGTCAAGCAGCGAGATACCCATCGTGATGGTGCGGACATCGAGGTTTTCACGGTCGATCATATCGACCGTTTCCATAATATCTTTAATATTTAACACGATACTTCCCTTTCCTAACTTCAGATGCGGTGCATGGAATTAAAGATATCCTCATGCATAACATGGATCTTTAATCCCGAATTGGATGCCAGAATATCCATTTTATCGCGCAGGACACCGATATCCACGCTCATGCCGGAGATGTCTACCATCATGACCATAACAAACATATCCTGCATAACGGTCTGGGTAACATCGATGATATTTGCTTTCTGCTCGGCACACAGGGTGCTGACCTTTGCTAAGATACCGACGGTATCTTTGCCGACAACGGTAATAATTGCTCTCATATCTTTCTCCTCTTACAGTTCACAGATCACTTCGACCTCTACCAGAACATTTTTCGGTAAGGTCTTAACAGCCACACAGGAACGTGCCGGTTTTTCGGTGATGTACTGTGCATAAATCTCATTGAATGCAGCGAAATCAGCCATCTCTGCTAAGAAGCAGGTGGTTTTTACGATGCTTTCCATTTTGCCGCCTGCAGCTTCCACAACTGCGGTCAGGTTTTTCATAACGCGATGGGTCTGCTCTGCAATGCCGCCTTCCACAACATTGCCGGTAGCCGGATCAAGTGCGATCTGACCGGAAGTAAACAGCAGATTGCCGAGTTTAACAGCCTGAGAGTACGGACCGATCGCTGCCGGTGCGTTTGGGGTATAGATCTTTTCCATGATTTTATTCTCCTGTTGTTTAATCGATTACTTTGAAACCTCTGCGGATGAGTTCGTCGCGGATCATTTTTACATGCTCGTGATCGCGGGTCTCCATGCGCAGACGCAGATAACAGCCGGATACCGCACCGCCGACATCGGTATGATCGTGGTGTACCGACACAACATTTGCGCCCATATCCGCAACGGTAGCGGATACGCCGCGAAGCTCGCCCGGACGGTCCTGCAGTTCCACGGTAAGTTCCGCGCTTCTGCCGGTTTTGAGCAGGCCGCGCGAAATGACCTTGGAAAGAA
This sequence comes from Oscillospiraceae bacterium, assembly GCA_045133555.1. Lineage (GTDB taxonomy): Bacteria > Bacillota > Clostridia > Oscillospirales > Ruminococcaceae > JAHHTP01. The sequence goes on along the minus strand of JBGUUN010000117.1, from coordinate 16,923 downwards.
TGGTAACGTCAATATTGCCGCCGGATACGACGCAGGCAACTTTTTTGTCTTTGACATCGATCTTATCGAACATGACCGCAGCGACCGAAACAGCACCTGCACCCTCAGAGATCAGCTTCTGCTGCTCGATCAGGGTCAAAATTGCGGTAGAGATCTCATCATCGGTGACGGTGACCACTTCATCTACATATTTTTCAACGCATTCAAAGGTCAGGCTTCCCGGTTTTTTAACCGCGATACCGTCAGCAATGGTGGACACAGACGGTAAAGCCTTGATCTCATGCGCTTTGACTGCCTCATACATGCTTGCGGCACCTGCAGCCTGAACACCGTATACTTTACAGTTCGGGTTGAGGTTCTTGACCGCAAAGGCGATACCGGAGATCAGACCGCCGCCGCCGATCGGAACAACCACCGCATCCAGATCCGGGATCTGATCCAGCAGCTCCAGACCGATGGTACCCTGGCCGGCAATGACCATCTCATCGTCATACGGATGTACGAAGGTATAACCTTTTTCCTTCTGTAAGCGGAGTGCTTCCTCATACGCATCGTCGTACACGCCTTTTACCAGCACGACCTCCGCACCGTAGCTCTTGGTAGCCTGTACCTTGGAGATCGGTGCGGTCTCCGGCAAACAGATGACCGCCGGGATGCCGCTCTCCCTTGCAGCAAGTGCAACGCCCTGTGCATGGTTGCCTGCAGAGCAAGCGATAACACCGCGCTGTTTTTCTTCCTCACTTAAAGTGGAGATCTTATAATATGCACCGCGCAGCTTGAAGGAACCGGTCACCTGCAGGTTTTCTGTTTTCAGATACACTTCCGCATTGCGGTTGATCTTCGGTGCAGCGATGACCTCGGTTTGTTTTGCTACCTTTTTCAAAACGTGTGCCGCTTGATAGATCTTATCCAGCGTTAACATAAGCATACAGTCCTTTCGCATTCTATCTCTATATTATTCCATGTATAACATCGGTTCGGAGACCGGTGCACCTGCTTTTACCATCGGCAGAACGTTTAAGTCTTTATCGATGATGCAGTTGATGACAACCGGACCGTTATGTGCCAGTGCCTCTTTGAGCACCGGTGCGATATCGTCGATCTTGGCAATGGTCAGCGCTTTGATGCCGAATGCCTCTGCGAGCTTCTCGATATCGGTGCTCTGCTGAACATCGGTATGAGAGAAACGTCTTTCATAGAACAGTTTCTGCCACTGACGGACCATACCCAGAACCTGATTGTTGAAGATCAGCTCGATGACCGGCAGATTATAGTGCGCTAAGGTGGACAGCTCCTGGCAGTTCATGTGGAACGAACCGTCGCCTGCGATGTTGATGACCGGTTTATCCGGATATGCGGATTTTGCACCGATCGCAGCGCCCAAGCCGTAGCCCATGGTACCTAAGCCGCCGGAGGTTAACAGTCTGCGCGGATAGCGGAAACGGAAAAACTGTGCGACCCACATCTGATGCTGACCGACCTCGGTGGTCAAAATACAGTCGGAATCGGTCTGACGCTGCAGCTCACCCAAGACAGCCATCGGGGTGACCATACCGTATTCGTGGTACATACCCTGCGATACCGGGAAGTCGGACATCATGGTATACATAACATCCATCCATTCGGAGTGATCCTGTTTTTCCAGATAGCCCAGCAGGCGTTTTACAACACCTTTTACGGTGCCGTTTAAGAAGTAATTAACGCGTACGTTTTTGTCCTGTTCTTTGGTATCGATATCGATCTGTACGATGGTACAGTCGGTAGCAAAGGTGGAGGTGTCACAGGTAACACGGTCCGAGAAACGGGTACCGATCGCAAGCAGCAGGTCGCAGTTGGACACCGCATGGGAAGCGGTCTTGGTACCGTGCATACCGGTCATACCGATACAGCGTTTATCAAACTGATTGAAGCCGCCCTGACACATCAGCGAGCAGGATACCGGTGCATCCAGCACCTCTGCCAGCTCTGCGATCTCATCGTATGCATCGGAAGCGATAACACCGCCGCCGCAGTAGATCATCGGACGTTTTGCCTTCATCAGCTGCAGCGCAACGTTTTTGAGTTCATCTTCGTCAACATGATCGTTGATGCCTTCCGGCTCATAAACCGGAGCAGCGTATTCATATTCACAGGAAAGTGCGGTGATATCCTTCGGGATATCGATCAGTACCGGACCTTTACGGCCGGATCTTGCTAAAGTGAATGCCTCACGAAGGGTCGGTGCAAGATCCTCGATATCGGTAACGATATAAGATTTTTTGGTGATCGGCGCAACGATCTCCTTGATATCGACCTCCTGGAAGCTCTGTTTACCCAAAAGATCGCGATTTACGTTACCGGTCAAAGCAACGACCGGGATGGAGTCCATATATGCGGTAGCGATACCGGTGACAAGGTTGGTCGCACCCGGGCCGGAGGTCGCAATGCAGACGCCGACTTTACCGGTTGCTCTCGCATAACCGTCCGCAGCATGTGCTGCAGCCTGCTCATGTGCGGTACGCACATGGTTGATCTTATCCGCATACTGATAAAGCGCATCGTAAATATTTAAGACTGCACCGCCCGGATAACCGAAAACGGTATCTACCTCCTGCTCAAGCAGGCATTCCATGATGATGTCAGCACCTTTTAATTTCATCTTTTACTCCTCCGAAATAGAATATTTGATCCTATTGTCTGTCCTTCCCCTTTGGAACGGTCTGATAAAAAATAAAGCCTCCATCTCCTTTACATACGGGAGATGAAAGCATTGCTTCCACGGTACCACTCCGATTGACGGCATACGCCGTCCGCTTTACAGGATATCTGACAATATCCGATTTCTGTAACGGGAAAATCCGGGTCTGCTTACTGTGATTTCGGCAGCCTGCTAAAGGGGGATGTCTGATCGACCGACAAAACCGTCTCACACCGACCGACGGCTCTCTGCATTTGTTTATGGCGACCGACGGGAATCTTACTTCCCACCCTGTCAAACGCATTTGATCTGCTTTTTACTTACTTAGTAGAATACTACTTTTTTTGGAAAAAGTCAAGTGAGTTCAAAAAAATTTAACAGGTGATTTGTTTTTCACGCAAAAACAACTGTCTTTACAGCAAAGAGGATATAAAATAAGCGGCAGGTTCCCTGCCGCTTGTCAATATGATTACAGATGTCTTTTCTCCGCTGCTTTTACGGTATTTTTCATCAGCATGGCAATGGTCATCGGACCGACACCGCCCGGTACCGGGGTGATGGCAGATGCCACTTCTTTTACTGCCTCATAATCCACATCGCCGCAGAGCTTTCCTTTTGCATTGCGATTCATGCCGACATCGATCACAACCGCACCCGGTTTGACCATATCTGCAGTCACGATGTTTTCTTTACCGACCGCTGCGACTAAAATATCCGCTTTTAAGCACTCAGCCTTCAGATCGACCGTCTTGGAATGGCATACTGTGACCGTTGCATTCTCGTGCAGCAGCAGCATTGCCATCGGCTTACCGACGATGTTGCTTCTGCCGATCACAACAGCATGTTTGCCGGTGACATTCATACCGGTGGAATGGATCAGCTCCATGCAGCCTGCCGGCGTACACGGCAGAAAATCATAGTCGCCGATCATGATCTTACCGACGTTGACCGGATGGAATGCATCGACATCCTTAGACGGATCGATCGCACGCAATACGGCAGTCTCATCCAGATGCTTCGGTAATGGGAGCTGTACCAGAATACCGTCGATGGCATCGTCTTTGTTTAAGCGATCCACCACCGCCATCAGTTCCTCCTGCGTGGTCGCTGCCGGCATACGGATCTGTTCCGAGCGAATGCCGCATACCTCACAGGCTTTGGTCTTGTTGCGGACATAGACCTGCGATGCCGGATCATCTCCGACCAACACGACCGCAAGTGCCGGGAAGATTCCTTTTTCATTTAATGCAGCAACATCGCCTGCCACAGATGCTTTGACCTGTGCCGAGATCTGCTTGCCGTCAATAATCCTTGCCATATCATGCATCCTCCCCGTCTTTTTCGGATTTCTTTGCTTTTCTGATCGCTGCGAGCTTTTTCTCCTTTGCGGACTGCTCGATTTTTTCTTTTTCGGCTTTCTCGACCAGAATGTTCTTCCATTCTTCGCTCTCGCCGTACAACTTCATATATTCCGGATCATGCTCGCCTCTGATCTTGATGCTGATGCAGATCCAGGTAACAATTGCTGCGATAAACAACAGCATTGCAAGCAGCTGGGAAACACGGAAGGAACCAAGCATCAGGCTGTCGGTACGCAAGCCTTCGATCCAGCTTCTGCCAAGGCCGTACCATGCCAGATAGAGAATGAAGATCTCGCCGTCGAATCTGCGGCGTTTGGAATAGAAATGCAATGCGATAAAGCCTGCCAGGCACCACAGCGACTCATATAAAAAGCAAGGATGTACCGGCATGTTCGGATCAACCTTGATGCCCGCCGCCCAGAATTCCGCGCGGTGTGCGGTCAGATAATTGACAACGATCTCACCAGTCATACCCCACGGCAGGGTGGTATTTGAGCCGAATGCCTCGACATTGACGAAATTGCCCCATCTGCCGATACACTGACCGATCAAAAAGCCCAGACCCACCAGGTCAAGCAGCGGGAGCAGTTTTACTTTGGAAATTTTTGCAGCAATACAGCCGCAAACCAATGCACCGATCAGACCGCCGTAGATCGCCATACCGCCGTTCCAAGTGGCAACGATGTTATAAAGACTGCTCATAAACGCTTTGAAACTGGAGGTATCAAAGCCGTAATCCGACCAGGAGAAGATGACATAATAAAGTCTTGCGCCGACGATACCGCCGACAATGCCCGCAAAGATCGCATTGAATGCTTTATCCTCATCCACACCGAATTTGCGGAAATGTTTATATCCATACAGTACCGCCAACAGCAGACCGCATGCGATGATCATACCGTACCATGCGATCGAGATCGGACCGATCTCGATGGTATTATTGAAGGTAAATTCCAGTCCCAATCCCGGGAATTCAACTGTACGTTCCATGGCTCCTCCTTACATCGGCTCGATGACCGACAATACGGTATTCTTTTCGTCAAAGCCTTCTGCAAGCAGGCGGTTTGCGTCCTCTACCGTCAGATCGGAAATGGCCTCAAGTTCCACATAAGCATCGCTGCAGCCGCAGAAATATGCTGCCAGCATGGTGGAAGCGATCTCCTCCGCGCTGTCGAATCCGCCGACCACCGCACCGTAGATGGATTTTCTCGCACGCTCAAAGCTCTCGGCATCGATGCCTTCTTCTTTATAACGTTTGATCTCCTCTGCGATCAGAGAAGCGACCTTCTCCGGGTCTTTGGAATATCCGCCGAAGATGCAGGCAGCGTAGCCGCGGCCCATAAAGCTTTCGGTATCAAAGCCGGTATCGATCAAGCCTTCATCATACAATCTGCGGTAAAGCGGGCTACAGTCGCCTGCAACAACATCCAGAATGATATCATAAAGCATCGATACACGCGGCATTTTTACTTCTTCGACCGGTTTTTCCTTCCATGCGAAGTAGAACAGCGGCATTGCGACCGCCATTTTCTGTTTGACAACAGACTTCACGACCTCATCCGGCTCATGCGGCATACTGCGCTCAATGACCACCTTCTCGCAGTCTTTGAGTTCTTTTTCAATGATCTCCACCGCAGTCTGCTCATCAAAGTTACCTGCGATCGAGATGACCATATTATTCAAGTTATAGAAGGTGTGATAGCAGCGGTAAAGCAGCTCTGCATCGATTCTTGCAATGCTCTCTACCGTACCTGCGATCTCGGTGTGTACCGGATGATTATGGTACATGCCGCGCAGCAGGTTGAAGTAGACACGCCAGGACGGGTTGTCCTCATACATCTTGATCTCCTGTGCGATGATGCCCTGCTCCTTCTCTACGTTCTCTTTGGTGAAGTACGGATTCTGCACAAACTGCAGCAATGCACTCAGTGCAGCTTCAAAATTCTGGGTAGTGGAGAACAGATAGCAGGTCTTATCAAACGAGGTGAATGCATTTGCGGAAGCACCCGCTCTTGCAAACAGCGAGAATGCATCGCCGTCCTCGCTCTCAAACAGTTTATGCTCCAGATAATGTGCGATACCCTCCGGCACAACGGTAAACTCCGCTTCGCCTTCTTTGCGGAACATGGTATCGATCGAACCGTATTTGGTACCAAACAGTGCATATGCGGTGGAAAATTCCTTCATCGGATACAAAAGTACCTTCAATCCGGAGGAATGGGTGTAAACCGAATACGACTCTTTCAAACGCGCACCGATCACGGTCTGTTTTTCCATACTCATTCTTCATCCTCCTCTTCTTCAGCCGCACCCGGCGCACCGTCTGATTCCAGACGGTATACCGTATCCAGCTGCAGGCGGTTTGCCGCCTCGATGATCTGCTCTCTGGTTACTTTTTTCAGATTCTCGATCTCATCCGCCGGGGTATACATACGGCTCGACAGAAGCTGTCCGAGATACCAGCTTTCCAGCGAAGCAGGATTATCCGAAACGGAACGGTAGGAGTTGATGACCGCAAGTCTTGCCTGTTCCATCTCATCCTCGGTGAAATCGCCCTGTTTCATTGCTTCCACCTGTTCTAAGATCGCCTCATATGCAATGTCGAGATTCTGCTGCTGTACACCGGAATCGATCATCAAAAGGCTCTTGATACGATCATAGCGCGACGAGCAGTAGTAGCAAAGGCTCTTTTCTTCACGGACATGAACAAAGAGCTTGGAGGTCACGGTACCGCCGAGCATTGCATTCATCAGACGCATTGCCGGAAGCAGCTCATCGGTCTCTTTGGTGCCTGCATTGAATGCGATGACCATCTTTGCCTGCGAGATCGGCATCTTCTCGGAATGATAAATGACCTCATCCACACGCGGCAGGATCTCATGCTCCGAGAACGGAACATAAGAACGCTCCACATTTTCAAGTGCTTTGACAAAAGTCTCTTTTACCGCATCGAAATCACCGTTGCCGACGCAAAGGATCTCGATCTGTGCGGTCTTGAGCAGACGCTCATATGCCGCACTCTGGCTCTCCGGCGTGATGTTTTCAGCCGATTCCTCACTGCCAAGACGCGGCAGACCGAATTTTTTACCGCGTGCAAGCAGCTGCACGGTACGACCGATCGCATATCCGCGCTTATCGTTGATGACCGCACGGATATCGTCAAGCAGACGTTCCTTTTCCAATGCGGTATATTTTTTGGACAGGGTGCCATCCTGCTCTCTGTACGGTTCGAATGCGACCTCGCACAGAATGGATGCCAGTTCACCGGAAATGCTCTCGCCGTTTAAGGCAAACGCATCCGCCATGCAGCCTACACCGAGGCTTAAAAGCTGGCAGCTTCCGAATTTGGATACCGAGTCGGACATACCCGCACCGTAAAGTGCAGCCAGACGTTTACCGATCTCGGTGAAAGAAGGGGTCTTTGCGGTCGCATTTTTTAACAGACCAAAGACCAGCGCATTGTCCGAAACATATTCCTCAGACAGTTCGGTCAGCAATGCAATGGTGATACGGCAGCGTTTGAAGCGGCTGTCGTACATTGTATGAAAACGGATACCGTCACTTAAAGTTACCGTTTTGATTCCATCCATGTGATTTCTCCTTTTATAAATGAAAAATGACTTAAAAATATAATAACGCTTTTCAGGACGGCTGTCAAGAGCTCACCCGAAAAGCGCTATAAATTTACAATTGATTCAGCGTCTTCTGCCTAAATCAGAAGGAGGTATCATCCATTACCTGATACATATCAGCGGAGATGGTTTTCTTCATCTGCAGAGCTTCCTGAATATCAAAGTCAACGATCTCGTCACCTTTACGTGCAACAACACGGTCAGATTTACCTGCAGCGATCAGCTCTACTGCATAGTGACCCATCTCGCTTGCCTCAACACGGTCACGTAAGGACGGTCTGCCGCCGCGCTGAATGTGGCCGAGGATGGTAGCTCTGGACTCTGCACCGGTATGTTTCTCGATGTATTTTGCGATGGTCTCGGTATCCATGTTGACACCTTCGAACTCAGCATCACGCAGACCTTTCATCGGTTTAGCATATGCTTTGTTGCCAACGCCTTCCGCAACGATGATAACGAAGAAACGTTTGCCGTTTTCTTTTGCTTTATTGATCTTATCAACAACAGCATCGAGGTTGTTGCGCGGATCGTCGATCTTCTCTTCGATCAAAACGCCGGTAGCGCCGCATGCTACGGAGCAGTTGAGCGCGATGTGACCTGCATGACGGCCCATTACCTCAACAACAGCACATCTCTCGTGAGACATGGTGGTATCACGCAGTTTGTCCACCATCTCAACAACGGTATTCATAGCGGTATCGTAACCGATGGTGTAATCGGTGCAGGAGATATCGTTATCGATGGTGCACGGAACACCGATGCACTGAATGCCTTTACGGGATAAATCGGAAGCACCGCGGAAAGAACCGTCGCCGCCTAAAACAACTAAGCCGACCATGTTCTGCTCGATGCATCTCTGTTTACCTTTTTCAATACCGGAATCATAACGGAACTCTTTGCAGCGTGCGGTTCCGAGCATCGTGCCGCCGCGCTGGATGATATCCGAAACGTCACGGATGCCGAGATCAACAAATTCGCCGTCGATCAAGCCCTGGTAACCATGCTTAACACCAACCATTTTGTATCCTTTCTGGATACCGTTACGGACAACTGCACGAATTGCAGCATTCATACCCGGTGCGTCGCCGCCACTGGTCAATACACCAATCACTTTCTTTTCTTCACTCATTTTATTGCCCTCCACATCTTCACCGGTATTTCCGGCAGTTGTATTTCATGTAAAGAAGTGCCGCAGCATCAAAACGCAGCACATAAGCGCATATTGCTATGCGAATTTTTTCATTTTGAAACAGAGCTCTGCTATAGCAAAAATGATCAATTTGATTGTATCGCAAAATGCGCCATATGTCAACGGCTTTCGATATTTTTTCTCTTTTTATCCACAATTGCCGTTTCTCCAAACTTGTTTTTTAGTATTTTCAACAAGGATTTATCAAAGGAAATGCGGTGCTGTTTGAGCTTAAGATACTTCCCGCTGTCCTCAAAATACAAATAAACTTCATCCTCGCCCGGATGCTCGCCAAACAGTGCGGCAAGGTCGGCAAGACGCGGATCATTTTGGCTCGGCACACGGATATAAACCGCGGTGATCTCCTTCGGTGAGGAAAGTTTTGCGCGGGTCTCCATCTGCTCGATCGACACAAAGGAGGATGCCGCAAGCAGCAGCGTACCTTCCTCATTTTTGCGCACATTGCCGTAGACGAACATCGCCTTATTTTCAACGATCAGATGCTCATACTGTGCGAAAACGCTCGCAAATACGATGACCTCGATCTGTGCACTGCGGTCAGACAAGCGAACAAATGCCATTCGGTCGCCCTTTTTGGTGCGGATCGCACGGACCGATACCAGGATACCTAACAATAAGACATTCTGCTCCCCCTCTTTGAGGCGGGATATCTCACAAAGCTTCGGCGGAAGGATCTCTTTGGCCACCGCATCCAGCGGATGACCGCCCAGATAAAAGCCGACCACCTGTTTTTCCTGTGCCAGGCGCTCTGCCGTATCCGGTGCCGGACGGTGCGGGAGATCCACCTTTACCGGAGCTGCCGTTTCTTCTTCAAACAACGAGATCTGTCCGGCGATCTGCATCCGTCTGCTTTGCGCATCGCCGCGCAGCAGTTCCTCCGCAGCGGACGCCATCTCATTGCGGTTATATTCATCAAATGCATCAAACGCACCGGCATAGACAAGCGACTGTACCGCAAGCTTATTGCATTCGATTGCACCCATACGCTGACAGAAATCAACAAAGGATGCAAAGGCACCGCCCTGCTCCCGCTCGGTAACGATCTTTTGTGCCATCGCTTTACCGACACCGCGGATCGCACGCATACCAAAGCGGATGATCCCCTTACTGCCGACGAAATTTGCCTGTGCTTTATTGATATCCGGCGGCAGAATACGGATACCCTCCCTGCGGCAAACCTCGATATGTCCGGCGATCTTGCCGGTATTTTCGCAGAATGCGCTGAGCTGTGCGGCATAGAATTCCGCCGGATAATGCTTTCTGCAATATGCGGTCTGGTAGGTCAGATAAGCATACGCAGCCGCATGGGATTTATTAAACGCATAGGATGCAAAGGTCTGCATCTGATCAAAGATCAGACCCGAAGTTTCCTCATCAATCCCGTTTTGAGCGCAGCCCATGACAAATGCGACACGCTCGGATGCCATTTCGTCCGATTTCTTTTTGGCCATCGCACGGCGCACGATATCCGCACGTCCGTAAGAATAGCCCGCAAGCGTACGACAGATCTGCATGACCTGCTCCTGATAGACGATACAGCCGTAGGTTTCGGACAAGATCGGCATTAATGCCGGATGCAGATACTCGATCTGCTTCGGGTTATGTCTGCGGTTGATATAATCCGGGATGGAATCCATCGGACCCGGACGGTACAGTGCCAGCACCGCAATAATATCCTCAATGCTCTGCGGCTTTAACTGCTGCAGTACACGCCGCATACCCTCACTTTCCACCTGGAACACCGCATCGGTGTCGCCGGCAGACAGCATACGGTACACTGCGGCATCATCCACCGGGATATTACGCAGCGAGAATTCCGGTACGGTACGGCGGATCATCTTCTCACAGTCATGCAGCACCGTAAGTGTACGCAGTCCCAGAAAATCGATCTTGAGCAGACCCAACCGTTCCAGCTGATTCATATCGTACTGGGTCACGGTGATGTTATCGTTTTGTGCGGTCGGCACAAACTCATCCACCGCTTTCGGGGTAATGACGATACCCGCCGCATGGGTTGCGGTGTGGCGCGGCAGGCCTTCTATCTTTCTGCAGGCATCCAGAAGCTGTCTGACCTGCGAATTATTTTCATAAAGGGAGGCAAGGCGCTTGCTCTCTTTGAGTGAGCCGTCGATGCTGGCTTTGGAGCCGCCTGTGATATATCCGGCGACTTCGGCACAAAGCTCCGCAGAAAGATGCAAGGCTCTGCCGACATCACGCACGCTCGCCTTCGCCGCAAGGGTACCAAAGGTCACGATCTGCGCGACACGCTCCTTACCGTACTTCTGTACGATATAATCGATGACCTCGCCTCTGCGTTCATAGCAAAAATCAATATCAAAGTCCGGCATGCTCACACGCTCCGGATTTAGGAAACGCTCAAACAGCAGCGTATAGCGCAGCGGATCGATCTCGGTGATACCGATGCAATATGCCACCAGGCTGCCTGCACCCGAGCCTCTGCCCGGTCCGACCGGAATATCGTTTTTCTTCGCATAGCGAATAAAATCCGCCACGATCAAAAAGTAATCGACAAAGCCCATCTCCTCGATGACCGAAAGCTCATAAAGCAGGCGTTCTTTGGCCTGTTCGGTTACTGTCCCATAACGTTTTGCGATGCCTTTGAGGGCAAGATAACGCAGATATGCCGCATTGTCCTCCACTTTATCACGGCGGTATTCCGGCAAAAGGCGTTTACCGAATTCGATGCGCAGATTACAGATATCCGCAATCTTACCCGCATTGCAGACCGCCTGCGGTGACTCGATGAAATTGATCGACATAGCTTCGCCGGATTTCAGATAATATTCATTGCTGCAAACATCCGGATTTTTTCGGTTCGGATCGGCAATACCGGATAAGATCTGATGCTCGGCAAGATCCTGCGGATGCAGAAAATGCACATCATTTGCGGCAACCGGCGCGATCCCGGTCTCATCCGACAGACGCAGCAGCTTCCATTTGAGTTCCTTGGAATCGTTTTCGCCGTGGTCAAAGATCTCTAAATAGAATCTCCCCCGCGAATAAATCTCACTAAAGCGCAGTGCTTCTTTCTTGGCGGCCTGATCGTCTCCGCGCAGCAGCAAACGCGCAATGCGTCCGCTTCGTCCGCCGGACAAAGCGATCAAACCCTCGGCATATTTGGCAAGCTGCTCCACCGTCACCGCAGGAACCATGGAAGCCTGCCCGCGGTATCCAAGCGAGCAAAGCCGCATCAGATTATGATAACCCACGATATTCTGGCAAAGTAAAACAATGGTTTCCTTGGCATCACCGTTTACTCTGCCGTCGGAACGCTGCTCCCCGATATACATCTCACAGCCGATGATCGGCTTGATTCCTTCTTTTACGCACGCCTCATAGAATGCGATCACCCCGAACATATTTCCGTGGTCGGTGATCGCACAGGCTTTCATGCCAAGTTCTTTTACCCGTTTGACCAGCGGCTCGATACGGCAGCTTGCGTCTAACAGGCTATAAGGTGTGTGTACATGGAGATGTACGAAATCAAGGTCTTTCATATTTCTTCCTTCGCAATTTTACAGATCTTTGCAAACCGTCTGGATAAAGTGGAACGGTTGACCGGTGTCGGATAGAGTGCACAAAGGTCGGACAGGGAGCTTTCCGGGTTTTCAAGACGCAGATTGGCCGCAAACTGCAGCTCGGAGGACAGGTAGTCCCATTTTCCCGCATCCTTTAACTTTTTGATGGCGGCAAGCTGCTCGCCTGCTGCGGCAATGGTCTTATCCATATTCGCGAATTCGCAGTTATTCTGGCGGTTGATCTGGTTGCGCAGCTCTTTTTCTATCTTTAAGTTCATCAGTTCAAAGGTAGATTCGGTGGCGCCGATGTAGGTAAGGATCTCGATCATGGTCTCGCTGTCCTTACAGTAAAGAATGGTATCCTCGCCGCGTTGGGTGGTCTTTAAGCCGACAAAGCCGTATTCGACCAACAGATCGCTTACCAGCGTACAGACCTCCGCATCGGCAAATGCAAACTCCAGATGATAGCGTTTGGACGGGTCGATCATACTGCCGGTCATCAAAAACGCACCTTTGACAAAAGTCTGCGCACAGCAGCGGCTGTCCTTGACACGGACAAACAGCTCCTGACGCTGTTCCTCCAGATAGTCGTGCAGCAGCTCCTGGTCATCGCTGTCATCGATGCTGACGTAATACATTTTTCTTCTGCCCTTGCCTGGCGGCGGAGAGGTGATGGTCACGACAACGCCGAACAGATCGATGACGGTCTGGGCAAAACCGTCTGCCACTTCTTTATTCTCGGTGTGAAATCCGATGGATGTTTTGGCATATCCGCGGGAGCAAAGCAAAACACTTAAGATCAGCGCCTGCTGACAGCACGCTTTCTGCGGCAATGTTTCACAGATCTGGTTTTTGACCTGCTGGGTAAATGACATCACGGATCCCTCCTTATTTTTGTTTTATCACTTCTTACTGTTATTATACCACATCTGTTATAAAGATGCCAGTAGTTTTGATGTCGAAAAAACAAAACTGCCTGCTTCGCAGCTGCGAAACAGGCAGGATCGATCAATAGAAGGTGGCAACTTCCTCTTCCGGTGCGGAAGTGAATGCCAATTTGCTTGCCTTTAATACCGGCATAGCCTCGCGCACTCTCGTGCCCGGAACTTTCTCGAATGCGACCTCTGCGGTGACCATGACCCAAGTCTTATCCGGGAAGCGGTCGGCCTCCGGAGAGAAGCATAAAAAGCCCATGAACTCGGTATCATCCGCACAGCAGCTCATGACAAAGCGGCCCGGAACAAAAGAGCCTTTCGGCATCTTTCCGGTATGCACCGCAAGACCTTTGAAATGCACCGTTTTGCCGATGTATTTCTTCGGATCTTCCATGACATCACGGTGCCACAGCGCATAATCCTCATCCGCGATCTCGATGATATCCGCATCCAGATCAAACGGCAGCGGATCTTCGATCTCATCGTACTCCGCCTCACCGTTTTCAAACTCATATGCGATATCGGTTCTGCGGCTGATGGCACGTACCAACTGATGATACGGCATTCTGTCCTCTTCCTCCGGGAAGCGGTTGAAGATGACAAGCTCCGCACCATTGATCTTATCGAACACCAGATTACGCATATTCTGGTTATAGACCATGATGGTAGAGGTATCCACCGTTAAGATCTGCTGATAGATCGCCCATTTTTCCGGCATCGCCTGATAGAGATTCAAAAGCGGCCACATACCGTTATACTCGATGATGACACGGTCAACACGGTGTTTGCTCGGCCATTCGTTTAATTTTTCCTCGGTGATGTCCTCGAGGCTGTCGATATATTCAAAGTGGATGTTTTTGCCGGAAAAGCGGTCGACATCGTACTCTTCCTCACCCTCCTCGCAGATGATCATCAAGGTGCGTTCACCGTTGTTGAAACGCTTGTCCTCCATGGTCTGCTGGATGAATCTGGTTTTACCCGACTCTAAAAAGCCGGTGAACAGATATACGGGAATCGGCATGGAACTCCTCCTTATTTTGCCAGACCGAACAGCGCTTCGATCGCAGCTTCGTTGAGTTTGGAACCGATCACGCAAAGTCTGCCGGTAACATCCGCCGCACCGATACGAACGTTGATCTCCTCCGGAACATAGTCGAAGTGGATCCAGTTTCCGTCCTCGCCGGCAACGATGCCTTTCGCACGCAGTACGATGCCGCAGGTTTCAGCATCATCCAGTGCTTTTAAGCAGCTTTCGATCTGTGCAAGTGTGAATTTCTTATGTGTTTCTTTGCCCCAGCTGGTGAACACCTCATCCGCATGGTGGTGATGATGATGTCCGTGCTCATGACAGCCGCACTCACAGTGCTCATCATGTTCGTGATGATGGTGATGCTCATGCTCATGGCAGCCGCACTCACAGTGCTCATCATGTTCGTGATGATGGTGATGCTCATGCTCATGACAGCCGCACTCACAGTGCTCATCGTGTTCGTGATGGTGATGCTCGTGCTCGTGGCAGCCGCACTCACAGTGCTCATCGTGTTCGTGATGATGGTGATGCTCATGCTCGTGGCAGCCGCAGTCACAGTGCTCATGATGATGCTCTGCTTCTTCTTTCAGAGCAGCCATCTCAGCCTCTAAAGTAGACTGTTTTTCCATAGCAGCTAAGATCTGTTTACCGTCGATCGCATCCCACGGCGTGGTAATGATAACCGCTTCCGGATTATGCTCACGCAGCAGCGCCATAGCAGCATCCAGTTTCTCCTCTTTGATACCCTGCGTACGGGAAAGGATAATAGTAGAAGCGTGTTCGATCTGGTTGTTATAGAACTCGCCGAAGTTTTTGATATACATTTTGCATTTGCCTGCATCCGCAACGGTGGTGAAGCTATTGACAACAGCACCCTGGGTCTTTGCATTCTGTACCGCAGCGATAACATCCGACAGTTTGCCGACGCCGGACGGCTCGATCAGGACACGGTCCGGATGATACTCATCAATGACCTTCTGCAGTGCTTCTGCAAAGTCGCCTACCAGGCTGCAGCAGATACAGCCGGAGTTCATTTCGTTGACCTCGATGCCTGCTTCTTTCATGAAGCCGCCGTCGATGCCGATCTCACCGAATTCGTTTTCGATGAGCACCAGTTTTTCGCCGACATATGCCTCTTTGATCAGCTTTTTGATGAGAGTGGTTTTACCTGCTCCGAGGAAACCGGAGAAAATATCAATTTTGGTCATGGTTTTGCCTTTCTTATTCTTTACCTGCGAGCAGTGCACGTCTGCCGATATCGCGGCGATAATGCGCACCCTCAAAGTGGATCACATCCACTGCTTTATAAGCTTTCTGTAATGCAGTCTGCAGATCATCTGCTTTTGCGGTAACGCCTAAAACACGGCCGCCTGCGGTAACGATACCTTCCTCGGTCAGCTTGCTGCCTGCGTGATATACATAGGTATCCGGCAGATTGTTTGCTTCGTCGATACCGGTCATTACATAACCGCTCTTATAGGAGGACGGATAGCCGCCGCTTGCCATGATAACGCAAGCTGCCGCACCGTTTTCGAATTCTACCTTCATATCAGCCAGTTTGCCTTCCGCAACAGCGATAAAGATCTCAGCCAGATCGCCTTTGAGCAGCGGCAGAACGACCTGGGTCTCCGGGTCGCCGAAACGGCAGTTATACTCAATGACCTTCGGGCCCTTCGGGGTTAACATCAGACCGAAGTATAAGCAGCCTTTGAAGGTTCTGTTCTCTGCGTTCATTGCATTTACGGTCGGCAGGAAGATCTTCTCCATGCACTCCGCTGCGATCGCATCGGTATAATACGGGTTCGGAGCCAGAGTACCCATACCGCCGGTATTTAAGCCCATATCACCGTCCAGTGCGCGCTTATGGTCCATAGAGGATACCATCGGCACAACAACTTTACCGTCGGTAAAGGACAGTACGGAAACCTCCGGACCGGTCAGGAATTCTTCTACAACGATCTGATTGCCGCTTGCACCGAATTTCTGATCGACCATAATCTCGTTAACGCCTGCTCTTGCTTCTTCCAGATCAGCGCAGATTAAAACGCCTTTACCCAGTGCCAGACCGTCTGCTTTGATGACCACCGGGAATTCATTTCTGCCTTCGATGTATGCCATAGCTTTTGCCGGGTCATCGAAGATCTCGTATTCTGCGGTCGGGATGTTATATTTTTTCATGAGGTCTTTGGAGAATGCTTTACTGCCCTCAATGATTGCAGCAGCTTTGCTCGGACCGAAGCACGGAATACCTTTTTCGTTCATTGCATCGACCATACCGAGTACCAGCGGATCGTCCGGAGCAACAACACAAAAATCGATCGCGTTATTTACCGCAAACTCTACCATTGCCTCAAGATCGGTTGCTTTGATTGCGACACACTCAGCCAGATCAGCGATACCGCCGTTGCCCGGTGCTGCATAAATTTTGCTTACTTTCTCACTTTCGGAGAGTTTTTTGATGATGGCGTGCTCGCGTCCGCCGCCGCCGACTACCAGAAATTTCATAAGCTTACCTCGTTATTTCAATCGTTTATACCAT
>JBGUUN010000116.1:0-2691 GCA_045133555.1 Oscillospiraceae bacterium | reverse complement strand
CTGGTCGGTCCGTCCGGCGGCGGCAAGACCACTTTATGCCATCTGATCCCGCGCTTCTACGAAGTGGATTCGGGACGCATCACCATCGACGGTATGGATATCACCGATATGTCCCGTATGGCATTGCGTAAAAATATCGGTCTGGTACAGCAGGATGTATTCCTGTTTACCGGTACCATCCGCGAGAACATTGCCTACGGCCGTTTAGATGCTACCGAAGAGGAGATCATGGAAGCGGCGAAGAAGGCAAACATTCACGATTATATTATGACTTTGGACGAAGGTTACGATACCTATGTCGGTGAGCGCGGCGTTAAACTCTCCGGCGGACAGAAACAGCGAATCTCGATTGCACGTGTATTCTTAAAGAATCCGTCGGTGCTGATCTTGGACGAGGCTACCTCTGCACTTGACAATGCTACCGAGATGCTCATTCAGCAGTCTTTGGAGGAGCTTGCACAGGGCAGAACCTCTATCGTTGTTGCACACCGTCTGTCTACCGTTAAAAATGCCGATGAGATCATCGTCTTGAACGATGAGGGTATTGCCGAGCGCGGTACCCACGAAGAACTGCTGAACAAGAACGGCATCTATGCCGGACTGTATCAGTATCAGTTCAAGCAGGCAGCAACCTTATAAGCCAAAGAAGAAGGGGCTATATTATCATGAGCAAAACTTATGTACCGGAAAATTACCGGGCAGCATTGGATCTTTACAACACACAGAAAGCGATCAGTCTGATCAAACGTGTTTTTGAAGATTCTTTAAGCAGTCAGCTGCATCTGCAGCGCGTGTCGGCACCGCTGTTTGTTGAGGCTACCACCGGTCTTAACGACGATTTGAGCGGCGTGGAGCGTGCGGTCTCGTTTGATATCAAAGAGACCGGCACCTGTGCACAGGTCGTACATTCTTTAGCAAAATGGAAACGTTTGGCACTGCACAACTACGGCTTTTTGCCGGGTCACGGTCTGTACACCGATATGAACGCAATCCGCAGAGATGAGGAGATGGATAACATCCATTCGATCTACGTTGACCAGTGGGACTGGGAAAAGGTGATCGATGAGAATTTCCGCAATGTGGATTATTTGAAAAAGACCGTTCAGAAGATCATCGAAGCGATCTGTCAGACCCAGTCGATGCTGCGTGTTATCTTCCCGCAGCTGTCCACCTTAAAACCGATCTCCCGCGAGGTCACCTTCATCACCACCCAGGAGTTGGAGGATCTTTACCCGGATTTAAGCGGTAAAGAGCGCGAAAATGCATTTGTCAAAGAGCATCCGACCACCTTCTTGATGCAGATCGGCGGAAATCTGCGTTCCGGTAAGCCGCATGACGGCCGTGCACCGGACTATGATGACTGGCAGTTAAACGGCGATCTGCTGTTATGGAACCCGGTGCTGCAGACAGCATTTGAGATCTCCTCGATGGGTATCCGTGTTGATCCGGAATCTCTGGATCGACAGTTAAAACTCTCCGGCTGCGATAATCGCAGAGAGTTTATGTTTCATAAGATGCTGTTAAACGGCGAGCTCCCGCTGACCATGGGCGGCGGTATCGGCCAGTCGCGTCTTTGCATGCTGATTTTAGGCTCTGCCCATATCGGTGAAGTGCAGGTATCTGTCTGGGACGATGAGACCAGAAAGATCTGTGCGGAGAATAACATCAATCTGCTTTGATTTTAAGAGAACAGGCGAATCTGAAAACGGATTCGCCTGTTGTTTTTTCAAAAAATCGCCTTAAGGTTGAGAAAATATGCCTATTAGCGTAAAAAGTGTTTGCACAGGAGCTTTTTTTAGAGTATGATAGAAATAGAAAGAAAAAAGGAGGTCATAGGACCGTGGGGAATAAAACACTGCCGATCGGTGAGCGTATTGCAGAGCTCAGACAGGCAAGAAAGATCACACAAAACGAATTGGCACAATATCTGCATATATCGTACCAGTCGGTTTCCAAATGGGAGACCGCGACTGCTTATCCGGACATCGGACTGCTGCCGCAGATCGCGCAGTATTTCGGTGTGTCCACCGATTATCTGCTCGGATTGGATGAGCGCAGTGCGGTACAAAAACGTTATTTTCTGGCAGCTGATCAGGGTGGCAGCAAAACCAGAGTTCTGCTTTGCGATCTGCGCGGCAAGATCATCGATGATGTCTGCACCGGCGGTGCATGCTGGTTCTATGCCGGTATTGAAAAATCGATGGAGTATTTAGGAGAGGCTGTAGACAGCTTAAAAGCGCGTGCAAAGGTCGATACCCAAGAGATCGCGTTTATCGTCTGCGGTGCCGCAGGTATCAACTGGGACGATGAGAGAGGCATGTTCACGCAGGCACTCGAGCGCCGTATCAATGTTAAGGCTTATGTATATAATGACTGTGCCGCAGCGGTATATTGTGATGCCAATGAGTACGATAACCGTATCGTACTGTGTGCCGGTACCGAATTCGGTGCTTCGGTCGTGACCAAAGAAATGCCGGAGCCGTATGTATACTGCAATCAGACTTTACCGGAGGACATGGGTGCATCCGCCATTGGTACGGCTGCAGTTGTGGCGGTATTGCGTGCAGAGGAGAAACTCGGACCGCCTACTGCGTTAAAAGAGCATCTGATCAAGTACTTTGATGTGGAGGATATGGCTGCGCTGCATACCGGTCACAGACGAGGTACGTTAAAGAGAGAATATAAAGGTTT
>JBGUUN010000115.1:0-2988 GCA_045133555.1 Oscillospiraceae bacterium | reverse complement strand
CGTTATCTGACCATTGCCGCATCCCGTGAGGGTACCCAGCCGACCAATCTGCAGGGCATCTGGAATGATCATTATATCGCACCTTGGAACAGTAATTACACCATCAATATCAACACCGAAATGAACTATTGGCCGACCATGATGGTCGATCTTCCGGAGTGCAACGAGCCGCTCATCCGCATGATCGAGGAGCTTGCTGTCAGCGGTGCACGTACGGCAAAATCGTATTACGGTGCGCCGGGATTTACTGCACATCATAATACCGATCTGTGGCGTTTGACCACTCCGGTCGGTGCAAGACGGAAAGGTTCGCTTGCATTTGCATTCTGGCCGCTTTCATCGGGTTGGTTTATCCGCCATGTTTGGGAGCAGTACGAGTATACGAAAGATACCGCATGGCTCAGACAGACCGGATGGCCGCTGATTAAAAAAGCTGCGGAGTTTTATCATGCGACTTTATGTGAAGATACCGACGGCAGCCTGATGATGGCACCTTCCACCTCTCCGGAGAATATTTATGTAACGGAGGACGGCGGGGATTGTGCGCTTTCGGCAACGACCGCAATGACCCAGGCGATCGTACGCGATGTTTTTGAGATCTGTATCGAAGCAGATCGCCTTTTACAGCTGGATGAGCCGCTTGCGGCTGAATTGAAGCAGATCCTGCCGAAGTTAAAACCGTTTGGCATCGGCAAAGACGGCGAGCTGCTCGAATGGGCGGAAAATCCGAAAGAGTTTGATATCCACCACCGTCATATCTCGCATCTGTATGCGCTGCATCCGGGCAGAACCATCACATTAGAGGATACACCGGAATTGGCAGAGGCTTGCCGTGTTTCGCTGCTGCGCCGCGGTGATGACAGCACCGGTTGGGCAATGGGTTGGCGTATCAATCAGTGGGCACGTCTCAGAGACGGCGATCATGCATTGAAACTGATCGATATGCAGCTTCGCACCGTAGAGGGAAGAAATCCGGATCAGACCAATGCCAGAGAGATCACCTGGTCCAGCGGCGGTACCTATCTGAACCTGTTCGATGCGCATCCGCCGTTCCAGATCGACGGCAACTTCGGTGCCTGTGCGGGCATTGCGGAGATGCTTTTACAGACCAAACCGGACGGTAGTCTGATGATCCTCCCGGCATTGCCGAAGACATGGCGTAAAGGTTCTGTCAAAGGCTTATGTGCACGCGGCGGCAAAAAAATCGATATCGCATGGGATCAGGATACCCAGACGGTAGAAGTGACCGAGCGCTAATCATTTTTATATAAAAAAGCACCTTTCTTTTAGAAAGGTGCTTTTTTCATTACAGCATATTCGGTATCTTGGGACATTCCATAGGGGTAAAGCCGTAGAAGGAGATCGCATTTTGACCTAAGAATTTGATCTTTTCTTCTTCGGTCAGTTCTTTGCTCTTTAAGACAAAATCATAGCTCATCTTATAGGTGATCTCCACCATGGTACGCGGATAGTCGCTGCCCCACATCAGCTTGTCAAAGCCGCAGACATCGGCAGCCTCTTTAATGGCACGGATACCGCTCGGATATGGGTAGAACTCCTCGTTGAACAGCCAGGTAATACCGCCGCTTTCGATGCGTACGTTTTCATAGCGGGCGAGCTTGATCTGCTCCAGCCAGTTTTCGCGGGTCACCATACCGAAATGGCCGATGGCTACTTTTAAGTTTGGAAACTGACAGATCAGTTCTTTGAGAGAATCGGTCTGTAAGCTGCCGTCGGCAAGGTCGATTGAGATGAATTTACCGGCTTGATCCGCCTGTTCGAATACTGCGGCATGTTTGGTCAGATCAGAAGTCGGGAGTCTGCCGGCACACAGCTTGATGCCGTCGAAGCCGTCTAAGGTATACGGTTTGTTTTCTTCATAAAGGCTGCACACCTTAAAGCGATCCGGATAGGTATTCCGTACTTCACGCAGGTAAGCATCCTGATTGCCGTCGATCTCCTCCTGGGTGATGACCGCACCGGAAACACCGGCATAATCCATGTTGGCAAGAAAGCGTTCGGCGGTATTGGCATCGTCGGTCATATACGGCGGCATCATCTGGCGAATGCTTCCGCCAAAGTTACTTTTGCCGTTCCCGACCGGGAAAACATCCTTTCCGTCTACCTTGCCTTTCTGACGCAGCCAAAGGTGCGCATGTGCGTCGATGATATACATTATAATGTCACTCCGTCTTTGAAAATTGCGATCTCGCGGTAGTTTCCCAGCTCATTTTTGCTTGGAGCACCCTCTGCGACAGCTTTCATATACTGCCACAGCGCATCGGTACAATCCCCCGAAAGCAGTGCCTGCGCATCAAAGTCGATCCAATGCGGCTTGTTTTTTGCCAGAGCGGAATTGGTCGCGATCTTTAAGGTCGGGACCGGTGCGCCAAGCGGGGTACCGCGTCCTGTGGTGAATAAGATCATATGACAGCCGACTGCGGTAAGATTGGTGATGGCGATCATATCGTTGCCCGGACCGTTTAACAGGTTTAATCCCTTGACACCTGCGGTGTCGCCGTAATCGAGAACATCGGTGACAACGGCTTTGCCGCCTTTTTGCACACAGCCTAAGGATTTTTCTTCTAAGGTGGTGATGCCGCCGGCTTTGTTTCCCGGGGACGGATTTTCGCTGACCGGCTGATTGTGTTCGATGTAGTAGTTTTTGTAGTCGTTGATCAGTTTGACAGTCTTTGCAAAGATCGTTTCATCCTTGCAGCGTTCCATTAATACCTGCTCGGCACCGAACATTTCCGGCACCTCGGTCAGTACGGCAATGCCGCCCGATGCAGTATGCTTATCGCAGATCCTGCCGACCAGCGGATTTGCGGTGATGCCGGACAAGCCGTCGCTTCCGCCGCATTTTAATCCGATGATGAGTTCATCGGTTTTGACTTCAACGCGTTTGTCCTGCTCACACAATTCCTGCAATTCGCGGATGATACGGCAGCCTTCTTCGATCTCATCCGAGCAGTCCTGACAGTTTAG
>JBGUUN010000114.1:0-8995 GCA_045133555.1 Oscillospiraceae bacterium | reverse complement strand
ACGATCGCACCTTTTTTAATGCCGTCATAGTCCTCCTGTTTTGCCTTCTCAGCGATGATCTTCATGGTATTCGAACCGGTAAAATCGGTGAAATGCACCGTCATGATGAATTTGCTGCCGTCACGGGTATCCTTGCTCTCGACCGAGAACACCTCACCGCATACAACAACTTTACCGCTCTCTGCGGTAACATCGCGCAATGCCATCGGTTTTTCTGCGATCTTGCGTCCGACAAGGCTTTCTCCGTTTTCCGCATCGAATGCAAAGTCGTCAAAGAAGTGACCTTTAACACCGCCGCTGCTTTGCGGTTTGCTCGGTGCCGGCCGCTGTGCCGGAATACGCATCGGCTCAGCCGGCGCATTCTGCGGCGGGATCACTTCATAGGCGGAAGAATCGGTCGGACCGAATCTTGTGCCGTCAACACTGATGGTGCCGACAAAATTAACGGTAACCGGGAAGGAGAACTCATCCATGATCAGCTCTGCGATCGCCGCATCGATGCGGTTGGTCAGCAAAATATTGCCGCCATGATGCAAAGTGATGGTCAGAGTATGGTCCTCGTAATAGATCTGCGCATCATCCAGATATCCGTTGGTCGCCGGATGGGTGCGCTTTAACAGCATCAGACATTCGCCGAAATAGGAAACGTCGAATTGATCCGGCGTATACTTCGGATGGATCGATACCGTTTTGAGCTGCATACTGTCACGCAGCATCGCCTCGAGCGAAAAAATCAGCTCACGGCGCAGAAGGTTTTCACAGCGCAGCCAGATATCAACGGTACGCAGCTCTTTCTGCATGGCAATCTTCAATACCGTGCAGTTTTCCACAGCGGTAAGCTGCATACCGTCCGTAATAAACGGTGAGAATACCTCACCAAATGTATTTTGCATTTTATCCTCTTTTCTTACAGCTTATCGATCTCTGAAAGCAAAGCTTTAAGTGCTTTCTCCTGTGGGACTTTATATAACGGCTGACCTTTTGCAAACAGCAGCACTTCACCTCTGCCGCCGGCAATACCGATATCCGCTTCCCTTGCCTCACCAGGGCCGTTGACGACACACCCCATGACAGCGACCTTGATACGCTTGTCACAATTTGCAAGGGCTGCCTCTACCTGCTCTGCCAGACCGATCAGATCGATCTTGGTACGTCCGCAGGTCGGACAGGATACCAGTTCAACACCGGTCTTATGTTTGCCGATCGCTTTTAAGATATCATATCCTGCTTTGATCTCATCCACCGGATCACCGGTCAGGCTGACGCGCAGCGTATCACCGATGCCGTCACAAAGCAAGCTGCCGATACCGATGGCGTTTTTGATCAGACCCATGCGCGGCGTACCTGCCTCTGTTACCCCCAGATGCAGCGGGTAATCGCATTTGCCCGCAAGCAGTCGATAAGCGCCCATCATCATCGGAACATTGGAGGATTTGATCGAGATCACAATGTCGTTGAAATCGAACTTTTCAAGCAGAGAAACATGATACATTGCACTTTCTACCAGTGCCTCATGGGTCACATGGCCGTATTTTGCAAGGATCTCTTTCTCAAGCGAGCCGGAGTTGACACCGATACGAATCGGCACACCTGCGGTTTTGCACGCATCGACCACTGCCTTGACTCGGTCATCCGAACCGATGTTGCCCGGATTGATGCGTACCTTATCGACACCGGCAGCAACCGCTTCCAGTGCAAGCTTATGATCAAAATGGATATCTGCGACCACCGGAATTGAAATCGCTTCCTTCAACGCCGGGATCAATCGTATACTCTCCTTATCCGGAATTGCGGTGCGAATGATCTGACAGCCGGCTTTCTCCAGACGGATCGCCTGCTCGACATTGCCGGCAACATCCTCTGCCGGAACGTTTAACATAGACTGTACCGATATATTGCCGTCACCCATAATGAGGTTACCGACTTTAACTTTTTTCACGCTCATATCCATTCCTCCGTTTGATGATAATACTGCACCCTATATTGTACCACAAAGTACAGATAGGGTCAAGCACAAAATAAAAAGCATCGCAGAGAATTCCCCTGCGATGCAAAAATTATTGAAATAATCTTAAGATATCTTTGGCGGTAACCGCAACCATCAGGCTAAGCAGCAATGCCAATCCCACAAAATGGATCATGCCCTCATATTTAGAGGCAACCGGCTTACCGCGGATGAATTCAATCAGCACAAACAGCAATCTGCCGCCGTCAAGTGCCGGCACCGGCAAAAGATTGAAAATACCGATGTTGACCGTGATAAAAGCCGCAATATATAGGAAAGTTTCCCATCCCGCACTCACCGCCTGACCGATCACCTCGCCAACGCCGACCGGACCCGAAAGCTCCGAAAATCCGACCTTTCCTCCGATCAGATCACCAAGCGAAAGCCAGATGCTGCGCACCAAAGACAAAAAGCTTTTTCCGCTGTATACAAGCGTATTGCCAAAGGATTTTTCCTTGGCGTATACCTTGAAATCCAATACCAGCGAATCGCCGTTTGTAGGCAGCTTCACCTGCGGCAATGTGATCTTCTCCCCGTTTCTGCGCACTACAAATTCATACATCGCATCTTCATCCGATAAAAGCTGCGTAATGATATCGCGGTCGGTATATACTGCGATTCCATTGATGCGGCAGATGGTATCTTCCAGCTGCAGTCCTGTTTCACAGGAGGTTGCCCCTTCCTCAAACAATCCAACGGTATTGGTCGGAATGACCGGCTGACTGAATGTCATTGCCAATGCAAGGATCAAACCAAGCAGCAGATTCATGATCGCACCTGCAGAAAGGATGATCATACGCTGCCAACACGGTTTATTGTAGAAAAGCCCCGGGTCATCGCTGCGCTCACCGTCATCCGCATTATCCTCACCCTGCATCTTGACAAAACCGCCGATCGGGAATGCACGCAACGCATACAGCGTCCCGTTTTTTTCTTTTTTTAATACAGCCGGGCCCATACCCAACGCAAATTCATCCACCGTGACACCAAACAGTTTTGCTGTGATGAAGTGTCCGAACTCATGCACGAAGATGATGGTACCAAACACTAAGATACTGACAAGTATCGTTACAATCAGATTCAACGGCGACTCCTTTCTGTCAGACAGCAGCCCAAACCAGTTCTCTTGCCGCAGCATCTGCTGCAAGAATATCCTGCAGGGACGGTTTTTCGATCTTCGGTGCTTTTTCGAGTGCCAGATTGACCAGTTCACCAAGCTGCAGGAACTTGATCTTACCTTTTAAGAACAATGCAACTGCCGCCTCATTTGCTCCGTTGACATAGGTCGGTGCGACACCGCCGCGGCGAAATGCTTCTTTACAAGCTTTCAGACAGGTAAAGGTTTCCTCATCCGCTCTTGCAAAATGAAGCTCCGGATAATCAAATAAAGACAGCTCTTTACAGGAACACGGATAGCGATCCGGATAGGTCAGCGCATACTGGATCGGCACCTTCATATCCGGCACACCAAGCTGTGCGATCACCGCATGATCGCAAAACTCCACCGCCGAATGAATCACGCTCTCACGCTGTACCACAATTTCGATCTCATCGGCAGTCTTATCAAACAGCCAGGCTGCTTCGATAAACTCTAAACCTTTATTCATCAGACTCGCGGAATCGATGGTGATCTTTGCGCCCATATCCCAGTTGGGATGCTTTAAGGCATCTGCCGCAGTCTTATCTTTCAGCTGTTCTTTGGTCATCCCGAAAAACGGACCGCCGGATGCGGTAAGAATGATTTTTCTGACCTGACGCGCATCGTTGCCTTGCAGACACTGGAAAATTGCAGAATGCTCGCTGTCTACCGGATAAAGATTTACGCCCTTGCGTTTAACAGCATCGGTAACCAGACTTCCGCCGGTGACCAAGGTTTCTTTGTTAGCCAGCGCGATATCCTTGCCCGCTTCGATCGCTGCCAGAGTCGGACGCAGACCGATCATACCGACAACCGAATTCAAGGTCATTTGAGCATCGGTGCCCGCTGCCGCTTCCAGTAAACCGTCCATGCCGGTCACAACTCTGATATCGGTATCCGCAAGTGCGGTTTTCATTGCGGTGTAGCAGCTTTCATCATAGATGCAGACAAGCTGCGGCATAAATTCTCTTGCCTGCTGTTCGAGCAATTTCACATTGCGGTTTGCAGCAAGTGCGGTGACTGCGAAATTATGATCGCGGCAGACTTCCAGCGACTGGGTGCCGATCGAGCCGGTCGAGCCCAGCAATGCGATTTTTTTGGCAGCTTCTTTTGCTATCATATCCAAACCTCCGCTGTTTCATGATAGATTTCTTATTTTTATGAAAATTTCCTTTGCGCGAAAAACAGCACAAAGGAAATCGATTATGCCGGCAGGATCACCGGAATGAATTTCATTAAGAAGTATACGATCGGTGCAACCATCAGCACACTGTCAAATCGGTCCATAATACCGCCGTGACCCGGAAAGATCTTACCGTAATCTTTGATGCCAAACTGACGCTTGATCATCGAAGCGACCAGATCACCGAATACACTGACAAGCGACAATAAGATCGCTGCCAGAACTAAGATCGCATAGCGGACAACAACCGGATTGCCCAGTGCATTCATAATGGCACTGTAACAAAGTGACAAGATCAGCGCAATCAGGATACTGCCGAAGATACCGCCGTATACACCCTCCACCGTCTTTTTCGGACTGATGATCGGTGCCAGTTTATGCTTGCCAAAGAAGCGTCCACCGAAATATGCAAACGAATCTCCACCCCAGGCAATACCGCAGATGATAAAGATATAGTAGATACCGTAAAGCGGCTCAACCTCTCTTGTCATAAGCAGGCATAAAAACGCAAGCGGATATACGGTAGAAAGCACCATTGCAACACAAAGTCTGTCAAAGCTCAAAACTTGATGCTGTTTTAAGGCAATCGCCAAAGAAAGGATCGCATAAAGTGCCATAACAGCCGCAAATAACTGGGTGTTTTCAAACATCACCAAAAACGGCATGGAGCAGGCATAAACGGTAGAAAGCAAATATAAAAGCTTATGCTTGTGTAATCCGGTCGCAGAGAAAAGCTCCCAGACTGCAATACCGATCACGATCGACACCAGCACATTTAACACCGGTGTAAAGTATCCCAGCATTGCAACAAGGAAAATCACGATCGACACCAGTGCGGTAATTACGCGAGTTTTCATTTTACAGCCTCCTCCGCACCGAATCTGCGATTCCGTTTTGCGTAGACAGCAAGTGCTTTATCCAGCTCTTTCGGACCGAAATCCGGCCAAAGTACATCCATAAACACATATTCAGCGTAGGCTGCCTGCCAGATCATAAAGTTGGATAGGCGATATTCGCCACTCGGACGAATGATCAGATCCACCGGCGGCATACCTGCGGTATACAGATGATCTTCCACCGTCTGCTCATTGATCGATTCCGGATCAAGCTCGCCGGCTTTGACCTTTCTTGCGATCTCCTGCATTGCCTGCGCAATCTCATGTTGACCGCCGTAATTCAGCGCAACATTTAAGCACAGACCGTTTGCCCCTGCGGTATCAGCCTCGCAGCGGGCAATACGCTCCTGCATTTCCTTGGAAAATGCAGACTTGTCGCCGAGAATACGAATACGGATATTATCTTTATAATAGTTCTTTGCATCTTCCATGTATTCCATGAAAAGATTCATCAGTGCACCCACTTCTTGAGGAGAACGTTTCCAGTTTTCCGTGGAGAATGCATACACGGTGACATAACCGATGCCGAGTTCACCGCAATGAGTCATGATTTTTTTGAATATTGCCGCACCGGCTTTATGTCCGGCAGAGCGCGGCAGGCCACGCAGCTTCGCCCATCTGCCGTTGCCGTCCATGATGATGCCGATGTGCTGCGGAAGCACTTGTTCTTTCATATGCAACCTCTTTCCATAAACGGTGAAAACTCCCCCACATAATGAGGGGGAGTTTTATTCGCTTATCAGATCTCCATGATCTCAGCCTGTTTTACTTTAACCTTCTCGTCTGCGATCTTGCAGTATTTATCGGTCAGGTTCTGGGTCTGTTTCTCGCCCTCTTTTAACTCATCCTCGGTGATCTCGCTGTTTTTCTTCATTGCTTTTAATTTATCGTTAGCGTCACGACGGATGCTGCGGATCGCAACTTTACACTCCTCGCCCATTTTGGAAATCTCTTTATTAAGATCTTTACGACGCTCTTCGGTCATCGGCGGGAATACCAGACGGATAGCGGTACCGTCATTGTTCGGGTTGATACCGATATCGGATTTTAAGATTGCTTTCTCGATGGAAGATAAAGCGGATTTATCCCACGGCTGAATTACCAGAACTCTTGCCTCTGCAACGGAAACGCCTGCTAACTGGTTGATCGGCATCTCAGAACCATAGTATTCAACGGAAACTTTGTCTAAAACAGCCGGATTTGCACGACCTGCACGGATCGCAGCAAAGTCACTCTCCATTTTAGCGATTGTTTTCTTCATTTTTTCTTCGGATTTTTTGATTCTTTCTTTCATATCGGTGATTCCTCCTGAAAATAATTAATCAACTACGACAACGGTACCGACATTTTCGCCGAGAACCGCTTTGCGGATATTATCCGGCTGAGACAGATCAAATACCAGCATCGGCATATGATTATCTCTGCACATAGAAGCAGCAGTGCTGTCCATAACTTTTAAGTCTTTTGCCAGAACTTCACTCATCGGAACAGTATCATATTTTACTGCATCCGGGTTGGTTTTCGGGTCTTTGTCGTATACACCGTCTACCATGGTAGCTTTGAACACGATATCAGCGTTGATCTCAACTGCACGCAGGCTTGCTGCGGTATCGGTGGAGAAGAACGGGCTGCCGGTGCCGCATCCGAAAACGACAACTCTGCCTTTTTCCAGATGTCTTACCGCACGGTTGCGGATATACGGTTCAGCAACCTCCTGCATATGGATCGCAGTCATAACGCGGGTGCTGACACCAAGGCTTTCGAGCGTATCCGCTACTGCCAGTGCATTCATCGTAGTGCCGAGCATACCGATATGGTCTGCACGGGTACGGTCCATGCTGCCGGAAGAACGTCCGCGCCAGAAGTTACCGCCGCCTACTACGATACCGATCTCTGCACCGAGTGCAGCGGTTTCAGCGATGGATTTGCAGATTTCGGTGATCACATCAAAATTCAGACCGAAGCCTTTGGAACCGGCAAGTGCCTCGCCGGAAAGTTTGAGCAAAATACGTTTGTATTTCAGTGCCATGCTTTTCATTCCTTTCAATCAAGGGTGATACATTAAACGCACACCTCTACTGATAATATAATACATGATTTAGAGGAAAAAGTAAAGTCCTTTGACAAAAAAAAGTTTTAATTATCTGCGGTCTTGCAGTTTTACATACGGCTCATGCTCTTTTACGTTACGGTATGCCGGGCGGATGATCTTACCGCCGCCGATGATCTCCTCCAGACGGTGCGCTGACCAACCGGAAATTCTCGCCGCAGCGAAGATCGGTGTATAAAGCTCTAACGGAAGTCCGAGCATTCTGTAAACGAAACCGGAATAGAAGTCTACGTTTGCGGAAACGCCTTTATAGATTTTGCGCTCTTCAGCAATGATCTTCGGTGCTAAACGCTCAACATTGGCGTAAAGCATATATTCTTCGAGATAGCCCTTCTCCTCTGCCAGACGCTGTACGAATCGGTTGAAGATTTTTGCACGCGGGTCGGACAACGAGTATACCGCATGACCCATACCGTAGATGAGTCCCTGTTTATCAAACGCTTCTTTCCGCAGCAGCTTGGTCAGATATTCACTGATCATCGCATCGTCGTGCCAGTCGGTGACCTGCTGTTTCATATCCTCAAACATCTGAACGACCTTTAAGTTTGCACCGCCGTGACGCGGACCTTTCAGCGAACCCAGCGAAGCCGCAATTGCGGAATAGGTATCGGTACCGGAAGAAGTGACAACATGGGTGGTAAAGGTCGAGTTATTACCGCCGCCATGCTCTGCATGCAGTACGAGTGCTACATCAAGTACCTTTGCTTCGATGGCGGAATAGGTTGCATCCGGACGCAGCAGACGCAGAATATTTTCCGCAGCGGAAAGTTCCGGCAGAGGATTATGGATATAAAGACTCTGACCGTCGTGATAATGGCGGTAAGCCTGATAGCCGTAGACCGCAAGCATCGGAAAAAGCGCGATCAGCTGCAGACATTGACGCAGCACGTTTGCGGGAGAAGTATCATCCGCATTTTCATCGTAAGAATATAAAGTCAGTACACTTCTTGCCAAAGTGTTCATCATATCCTTACTCGGTGCTTTTAAGATGATATCACGCACGAACGAAGTCGGCAGGGTACGGTAGCTTGCGAGCAGATCGCGAAAATCGAACAGTTCTTTTTCATTCGGCAGTCTGCCCAACAAAAGCAGATAGGTCGCCTCTTCAAATCCGTAACGCTTATCGTCCAGAAATCCGTTGATCAGATCCTCGACATTGATACCGCGATAATAAAGCTCACCATCGCACGGGATTCGTTCACCGTCGATCTCCTTAAATGCAAGTACATCCGAGATCTCGGTCAAGCCTGTCAAAACACCTTTACCGTCTATATCACGCAACCCGCGTTTTACATCATATTCGGCATACATCTGCGGACGGATACCGTAATTTTCTTTACACACCTCCAGCAGACCGTTGATCTGCGGAGTCACTTCCGAATAAAATGGCATATGCTCCTCCTGGTTTTGCATTTTTATCTATCTGAAAATTCATATTGCTATAGGGATGTTTCTATTTTACCACACTTTTCCGGCTGCAAGAATCAAAAAAGCGCAAATAAATTATGAATAAACGAATAACAAACATTAATAAAATGCAAAAAGCGGAGCATGAACAGCATGCTCCGCTTTTACGTTTACATATAGAAAATATTATCTTTATATTCTTCCATCATGGTCTTGTTATGTGCATCGCCGCCATCGAGGTTAGCACTCATAAAGA
>JBGUUN010000113.1:0-6764 GCA_045133555.1 Oscillospiraceae bacterium | reverse complement strand
ATTTTTCCGGTCAATGGTGCGACAAAAACGCTCGTTTCATCACACGTTCTAAGTCGATTATAACATAAAGTCTTTTGGTTTTCAATGCTATATTTTGATGAAATGAAAGAGGAACCAAGTGGGGCGATTTAAGGCATTATTTTTCCTTGTAAAAAGCAATAGCACCACAGTTTTTTCGGTTATTATATTTTGTTTTTCAATGATATATCGCTTGTGTGACATGATATAATATCCGTTCCCTTCATATGCCGAAGGCATATATCACCTGTGACCGTAGGGAGCGGAGGAGACGAAGGGGATCGGTTTTGCTGCGGCAAAACCCGTGTCGAGATGTTAACGGCGCAGCCGATAACATCACTACCGCGACTATCGATCCCCTTGCTATTCGAGCATAAAAAAAGACCCGATATGAGGTATGGAAAGTTTGCTTTGCAAAGAAGGGGATCGGTTTTGCTGCGGCAAAACCCGTGTCGAGATGTTAACGGCGCAGCCGATAACATCCTGCTCCTATCGATCCCCTTGTCTTTCAAATATAAAAAAGCAACCCCCTGAATGGGGTTGCTTTTTTATGGTGGAGACGAAGGGGATCGAACCCTCGACCTTTTGAATGCCATTCAAACGCGCTCCCAGCTGCGCTACGCCCCCAAAAATTTATAGTTTCATTATAGCACCATCTTTCCTAACTGTCAACCCTCCTCAAAAACTTTTTTCCGCATCCCAATATGCTTTTTCTTTGCCGCTCTCCTTGTCAAGCTTTGCAATATGTGCTATAATAAATCAGAATCTTTTCCTACCTGGAAAATATGGAGGTAATTCTATGCACAAAGATAAAAGCAACAAAAGAAAGTTTGGCAAAAAGGGATGGCTGATCACCCTTTCGGTCATTTTGGCGTTGGTACTGCTTGCGACTTTCATCGGTCCGCAGATCGTTTTATCCGCAGTACGTCAGCCGCAGCCGGCTGAGGAGTACGCTTACAGCGAATACTTCTACGACAGCTATGAAGATATCCGCGCACACTTGAAAGAACGCACCGATGCACTTACCGCAAGCGGGATCACGGTCGAGCATACTTCCTACGCGATCGATGAAGCGGACGATTTATATATCGACAACATCTATCTGCCGAGCAGCGGCGACAAGACCAATCTGATCGTACTTACCACCGGTGTACACGGTATGGAGGGCTATATCGGCTCGGTCATGCTGGATGTCTTTTTTGAGGAGATCTATCCGACGCTCAACACCGATAACACAGGTGTTCTGATCGTTGCAAACGTCAACCCGTACGGCATGAAGTATATGCGCCGCTACAACGAAAACAACGTTGACTTAAACCGCAACTTCATTATGGACTGGGAGAGTTTCGATCTTGCTTCCAACAAAGATTACCCGACCGTACAGTCCTTCTTGGAGCCGGAAGGGGAGATCAAAAACGGTTTCTGGCATGAGGTGGGCTTCTATTTAAGCCTTGCGAAAACCGCGATCGTTTCCGGTGCGGACACCGTATCGGATGCGCTTTTGACCGGTCAGTACGAATCTCCGCAGGGCGTATACTACGGCGGTGAAGGCGATGAAGCATCTACCGTATATTTAAAACAGGTATTTAACGACTGTCTGGACGGTGCGTATGAGAACATCGTGCATTTAGACATTCATTCCGGCTACGGTCCGCGCTACAACATGGTGATCTTCAACTCGGTTTATGAGACCGAGACCGAAGCCGAGACCGCAGAAATGTTCGGCTATGACCATGTCATTGCATATGACTCGGAATCCTTCTACGCTACCACCGGTGACACCACCGACTATTTCTACCGTGCGGCAGAGGCCAAACAGAGTGAGAAAGATTTGTTCTCCACCTGTTTTGAATTCGGTACGATCGGCGATGCGTTCTTTGATACCATCCTGTCTTTGAAATATACCGTGGATGAAAACAGACAGTACTGGTATCCGACCGACAGCGATACCGCCCGGCAGATCGTGCATGAAAACTACATGGAGCTTTATTATCCGACCGAGACCGCATGGAGAGAAAAGACCGTGCAGGATTTCGTGGATGCAGCTTCCGGTGTTTTGAATGCGAAATTAAAATAAGCGTAAAAAACCTCCGTACCGTAACGGTACGGAGGAATTTTTTATTTGTAAAGGCGTTTCTTTTCCAGTTCCTCACAGCAATTCGGCAGATTCGGCCGATGGTTTGCAATGCATTCACAGCATCTGCCGTGGAAAGGGCAGGTGACGTTTTTGCAGGTGCATTCGGTGGTGGAGGTACAGGTGGTTTTATCGCAATTTTCACAGGACATGATCATTCCTCCTCTTTCTTGATCGGATAGCCGAGGTTGTCATATCCAAACGGAGCCTGCGGATAGCACATCGGCGGATGCATCGCATCCTTACGGTGACGTGCGATACACTGGCAGCATTTGCCGTGATTTTCGCAGGTGACCCAAGGACAGGTGCAGGCATGCGGATTAGCGGAACATTCTTTACTCATGTCGGTATCTCCTTATAACAAGTCTGCAGCGACCCACATCCATCTGCCTGCAGGCGAGGTCCATACCTCTTTATAGGTACAGTTATTGCCCTGCGGCCAGTACGGGATATCCTCGTTGTCGAAGGATTCGATGCCTACCGGGATCTCGCCGGTAACCTCACCGGTGGAGATGCCGTACTGCTGTGCATAGCGTTTGCCTTCGCCGTAGATGATGGACTGTAAGAAAGGGTTCTTACCTGCGATCCAATAAAGCTGCTCTAAACCGATCTGCATCAGCTCGTCATCCTTGAAGTATTTACCGAGCATGGTAGCTGCTTTACCGGCTGCACAATGTACGGCGGCATTTCCGCGGAAGGAGGTCCATACCGGGAATACGCGCAGATAGAATTTATCACTTAATTTCACGCCGTTTTTGATCTGTGCCAAGACATTGTCCTTCTCTACTTCGTATTTGGTTGCCGGATGCATGAAGGAGTAAAGATCGGCATCCGCTGCTTCCTCGACCGAGTAAACACCCGACGGGATCATGCCGTACGGTGCGGCATATTTCATCATGTCTTTAAGGTAATTTGCGTACAGCTTCATGGATGCTTCCCAGACAGTGCGTTTTTCATGCTCCGGCTGGGTATTGCAAAGCAGTACCAATGCACGCATAAATCCCTGTTCTCTGGACTGATGGTTGAAGTGCTGCGGATATTTATGCTCGATATCGCGGTAGAAGAAGCCGGTCAGCGGGATGCGGGCATCGCCGGTCTCCTGGAATTTTAACATCAGATCGGCAAAGTATACCGCTTTTTGAGCGTAGTAGCTTTCGCCGGTACCCTCATAGATACGGGATGCTGCTTCGGAAGCGAGTGCGTAGAATAAGGATTCACCGGTGGTGCGCTCATGTCCGCGCTGCATCGGTTTCTGATAGCCGTTCTTCTCGTAATCCTCCATCGCAAAGCCGAAGTCCTCTTTCGCAACGCGCAGCAGCTCTTTGCCGCGGCCTGCGTAACGTTTGCCCAAAACGATGCCGGCATGTGCTTCGGCACCGGCACAGATGAAGTTATTCAGATCGCGTCTGCTGACATCGATCTTGATATCGTCAAAGTTGCCGATCAGACCGTCGGTGTAGCGGATACAGCCTTCGCCGTCAACGCGGTAACCGTCGCCGAAGCGGCTGCGTACCGTCATATCAATGCCCCATTCCGCTTCTTCGAGCAGACGGAGTTTGAGCATGGAATCTTCTTTGATGTTATCGGCTGCTTCAAACATTGCCTGTGCGATCTCGGTGGTCTGCAGTGTACTTTGGGTCAGGTCGCCCGCATCGTGCCAGCCGCCGTAGAATGCGATCTTTAAGTCGCCGTGGGTAGCGATCATATCGTGGTGGCAGCCTTCATGGATGCCCGGTACCGGATAACCGCAGCGCTGACAGAATAAGAAGTTGATGATCTTCCAGGCTGCTTCTTCAACGACCGATTCCGAGATCGGGATGATATCGGTCAGCTGCTCACCGTGACGGATGCGGTATTCGCCCGGAGTGGTATATGCGGAGAAGTCCAGCACACCGAAGGTCTCGCCGAAGTTTTCAACGATTTCTACTTTACCGGTGAAAACTTCGCTGCCGTCTGCAGCATCGATCAGGGTGAAGGTATCCGGCTCAGGTAAGGTGGATACAGCGGTCTTTTTCGCATTCGGCAGATAGCCGGAGGTCGGGTAGGTGATCATCGGTTTTTTGGATTTCCAGCCCTTTGCATGCTCGATGTACTCTACTTTTTCCAAAGCCACGTCATCAATGTAATACAGCACCTCTTTGGAGGTCAAGCCGTTATTGCCGCTTAAGAACATATAGAAGGTCACTTCGGTGACGCAGTCACGCGGAAGGTCCTCAAATTCCCAGATGACCAGGTTATCCTTATGGTTTTCGAGGTTCAATACATGGAAGCCTTCACGGTAGTAGCGGTCCGGCAGTTTGAATTTACCGTCGTTATAGATACCTGCGATCATATGGACGTTTTCACCGCCCTGATAGTCCGGACGGACATGGAAGGTGATGCGGTTATATGCCTCCCAGTTTTCGCGCTCGATCGGAAGGGAGATGCGCAGGGTACCGAAGTTTGCGTACTGACCGTTGGTGGTGGTGCCGTCCGGGAAGGTATCGGCACGCAGCGGTGCGCCCATTGCGATGGCATTGCTGCCGTCATGGCCGGCACCCTCGGCTAAAAACATTTTACCGGTACCGTTGTGGATAAAATCGGATTCGCTGCCGTTATACCAGATGCTCTTACGTGCAAGGACTTCTTTGTTCGGCAAAACGGCTTCCAGGCTGTTTTCCGGATGCAGCGCAAGCGGTGCGTGTACATAACCGGAAGCAAGCAGATCTTTCATAAAATTCTGATTCATATAAATTTCTCCTTTCGGATATTTTTTTCTAATTCTATTGTAGCCTGTTTGTGCTGCGGAGAAATGACGGAATTTCAAAAATAATTGATAAAATGTACATAATACATATTTTATCTCGTTTACTTCCGTAAAAATCCATGATATTCACTTTACAATTTAGTGTGTTCCCATCTCGCACGGCAAACGAGTCCGGACGGAAATTCAATTTTTACAAAACTTGCTTTTTTGTGTGCCGTCTTGCTTTAGTGCACAAAATATGGTATCATTAAAATAAAGGGAGTGTGATATCATGAGTCAGAATTTTGCAAAACTGCATGAGGATATCTGCTTTGGCAGAGCGGGCGGCAAGGTCATTTGGCAGCCGCGTATCCAGTGCTGGTATGATGACAAAATGTTTGAGGATGGCAAGCTGCCGGGCAGATATGAGGGTATGTCCCGTTTGGAAATCTATAAGGACTTAGGCTGCTCTGCACGCATTTATGAATACAATGACTGCTTTTACCCGATCTTTGATGAGACGATCAAACGCCGCACCGAAAAAGACGGTGAGTATACCCGCAATTACATCGAAACACCGATCGGCACCGTATGGCAGGAGATCAAACGCTCCAAAAACAGCTGGGCTGCACTGGTCACAAAAGAATGGGTCACCGATGAGGAAGAATTAAAGATCTATACCTACATCGAGCGCCACACCGATTGGGGCTACAATGCCGAGCATTTTGAAAAGACCAAAGCCGAGTGGGGCGATCTGGGTGCACCGTGCATCTTTATGCCGCGTATCACCATGCAGCGTTTATACATCGATTTAATGGGTGTCGAGGAAGCGGTCTATGCCGTTTACGACTATCCGGAGACGGTGGAAGAATATTTTGAAGCACTGCACGAGAGTCAGTTCAAGCTGATCGATGTCATCAACGCTTCTCCGATCAACATCATCAACTTCGGCGACAACGTACATTCCGGTACCCTTTCTCCGGAGCTGTTTGAGAAGTATGTTTTACCGGAATATCAGGCACGCTGCAAAAAGCTGCATGAAGCGGGCAAGTTTACTTATGCACATTTCGACGGCGACAACCGCGGTCTGACTCAGTTCTACAAACAGACCGGTATGGACGGCATCGAGGCGATCACCCCGGTACCGCAGGGCGATGTTACCTTAGAAGAGGTCAAAGAAGCGCTGGGCGATATGTATCTGGTCGACGGTATCCCGGCAGTATACTTTGACGAGATCTTCCCGGAGGAAGTTTTGGTTGAGTGTGTTCACAGGATCTTAGATCTGTTTGCACCGAATCTGATCTTAGGTATCTCGGACGAGATCTCTTCGACCGGCGATATCGAGCGTATCCGCTTGGTCGGCAAGATCGTAGACGAATACAACGCAAAGATCGAAGCGCAAAACGGCTGATTACAAACAAAGCGTTAAGGTGGTGAGAAGTTGGACAATCTGGAGCGTATCGGTGAAGTATTACGCTATATCGAAGCACATCTGGATATGCCGCTGACCTTAGATGCAGTCGCAAAGCAGTTCTACTTCTCGCCGTTTTATTTCCATCGCCTGTTTACGGCGATCGTGGGAAAACCGTTTGCGGCATATGTGCGTGACCGACGCATCGAGCAGGCATGTCTGCTGTTATCCGCAACCGCAAAGCCGATCTTATCCATAGCGATGGAATGCGGTTTTCATTCCGCACAATCGTTTTCCCGCACATTCAAGGAGACCATGGGTATCTCGCCGAGTGAGTACCGCAGGCATCCGAGAGGCAATGACTATCGTTCGATCGTGGAGATGTTATCTTACATCAGCGATCGGTTCAGCGAAGGAATGGCATATACATTAAAAGGAGATTATTCTATGTTTGGTGATTTGAATTTCAAAAAAGC
>JBGUUN010000112.1:0-9787 GCA_045133555.1 Oscillospiraceae bacterium | reverse complement strand
CGCATTCGATTGCGGAAACGGTGTCAGAGTATATGACTGTGAAACATTGGTTGACCAACCGGATCGATTGAAAAACGCAGAGTATATGATCGTTATCAGAGCTGTTTTCAGTGATGAGCCGATCGAACCTACGGAAGAAAGTGAAGTATCTCCGCCGACTGAGATAAATTATAATGTCCTTTCCCAACTTGCTGAGGCGGACAGTGATATCGACGGTGACGATACCAAAGAACATTGTGTGGTTTATCTCAAGCCGAGCCAATTCTCTGCATACCATGAAGTCACCTTCAGCGTGGAAAAAACTATCCCGGACAGTGATATCCGCGAGGTAGCATATCAGTCCTTGCTGAAAGTTCCGAGCACGAACATCACGCTGGAAGCGGACGACAACAACCTTCATATGTATGTCTGGGACAGAGAAAACGATGTTCCTTTCAACATCTACCAGGTATGTCTGGATGAGGATGAGCTTGTATTTTACGAAGTCTCCTATACCCCGCTTGCAAAATAACACCCTTGTGCAGAGAAATCCGAAAATGACAAAAGAGAGTACCTTTTACAGGTACTCTCTTAAATTTTATTCGATCTCAACCAACCACGAAGCATGCAGCGTGGTATTTAAGTGCAGATCAAAATGCTCTGCGGTGCAGTATTCGGTACGCATCAGGGTCAGGTCATTGTTATCATCCAGCAGATAGCAGGAAACCTTGCTGCCCGGTTTTGCGTTCTTAACTTCAACACAGACATCTTTTGCCGGTAAGGTATCGTCATCGTTGTAATAGGTAAACATCAATGCAGCTTTCTCATCATTTGCAGCGGCACAGGTGTAGATATCATCGGTCACATACGCCATCGGTACCTGTGTACCGCACTGTACCAGTTTATCAAACATCACAAACGGATAATAGCCTTTGAGCGGTTTATAAGTCCAGTATTCAAACATACCGTTCATCTCACTGCCTGCGCCCGCATCGTAGTACATCAACATCGACAGCGGAAGCGACTGACACTGACACATTGCACCTGCAATAAAGGATGCTGCTTTGAGAGAATGCTCGATCTCGATGGTCTTGAGCCAATCGTCACCGATCCAGAATACAACATAGTTCCACTCATTCAAGATACGCTCCGCATGGGAAAGTCCGTACTCCGCCAAGATCTTATCCGCACTCATAATGACCTCAGCCATTGTTTCCAGACGGCTGGTATAATGGTGGAAGGAGTAGAAATCAAACGGAATTTTTCTGTCACGGATCGCAGTTAAGAATTTGTCCTGCAACTCGCCGATCGGCTCACAGAATGCCGGGCCGCCGATCTTGATGTATGGGAACTGCTCTTTTAAGTGTTTGGCTGCGGTGCAGTACAGCTCAACGAACTGATCGCCGGTACCCTGCCAGCACGGAGTAGAGCCGTCCGGATTGATGCAGTCCGGCTCATTCCAGATCTCCCAGTAGATAATGTTATAGTGGAAACCGTCTGCCCAACCTTCGTTGTAGTGACGGATGATATGTTCACAGATGCGTGCCCATTTTGCAAAATCCTTCGGCGGATAGGTACCGAATTTGAAATCGTGCTCAATGGATGCGCCCAAGCGGTAATAGATCTGGGTACCTGCTTCAATGGTCAGGCGGATGCACTCATCGGTCGGTGCGAAAATATAGTTTGCCGGATCATTCTCATCCGCATCGAAATTACGGAAGATACGGTGAACGTCAACGGTATGCTCACCGCCGTATTCATAGCGGAAGGATGCATCGTGATTACGTGCAAACGGGATGTTTGCCGCTTTATAGGTTTCAAAGTTATGTGGGGTCTGACGGATACCGCCGCTGATCGGGCCGTTGTTGACCGCATTCATCGGTTTGATGGCATTGCCGCGCAAAGACAGATCCAGTGTGATATTACTCATATAAAATCTCCCTTCTATTGCCGTATGGCTGTTATCTTTATCATAGCAAACTTACCAAACATTGTCAAGCAAAAAACAGCGAAATCCATTAAAAGATTTCGCTGTTCGATCAGATATTAAAATTCTGCTTTACCGAATTCGGAGAGCTCCAAGCCTTCGTTTCGATCCAATGCCCAGTTGATATTCCAGTTACTGGAGAAGAGCAGTAAGAAGTTGCCCTTGAAATCCTGTACGACCTTGGTATCCGAAGTAATGTTGAGTTTTTTCGGCTCGACCGGAGTTTTCTCGATCCAGCGCAGCAAAGAGTACGGCAGACGCTCCATAACGATGTCTACGTTATACTCGTTTTTCAGACGGTACTCGAATACCTCAAACTGCAGCGTACCGACTACGCCGACGATAACCTCCTCCATACCGGTGAACGGCTCATGGAAGATCTGGATCGCACCTTCCTGTGCGATCTGCTCGGTACCTTTAACGAACTGTTTACGTTTCAAGGTATCCTTCTGACGGACACGTGCGAAGAACTCCGGTGCGAAGGTCGGGATACCTTCGTACTGCATCTTGGTTTTCGGCGAACAAATGGTATCACCGATCGAGAATACGCCCGGATCGAATACACCGATGATATCACCGGCATATGCTTCCTCAACGATCTCACGTTCCTGTGCCATCATCTGCTGCGGCTGGGAAAGACGCATCTTTTTACCCTGCTGAACGTGTAACACTTCCATTTCACGTTCGAATTTACCGGAACAGATACGCATGAATGCGATACGGTCACGGTGTGCCTTGTTCATATTCGCCTGGATCTTAAAGACGAATGCGGAGAAATCGGTTTCTACCGGATCGACATGACCGATGTCGGAACGACGCGGCAGCGGGGTCGGAGTCATCTCCAGGAAGTACTGTAAGAACGGCTCAACACCAAAGTTGGTCAGAGCGGAACCGAAGAATACCGGAGAGAGCACACCTTCCTGTACTGCCTCCAGATCAAAATCATAGCTTGCACCGTCGAGTAGTTCGATATCATCTTTCAGAGTTTCATGCAGCTCCGGTGTGATCAGGTCATCCAACATCGGATCACCGAGCTCTACTTCGGTGGAAGCAACCTGATGGGTACCGTTTGCACGGCCGTCTGCCTCGAAGGAAATGATATGACGTTTCTGACGGTCAAATACACCTTTGAATTCTTTACCGCAGCCGATCGGCCAGTTGATCGGGTAGGTCTGGATGCCCAGCTCACGCTCGATCTCCTCCATCAGATCAAACGGATTCTGTGCTTCACGGTCCATTTTGTTGATAAAGGTAAAGATCGGGATATGACGCATAACGCAGACCTTAAACAGCTTTCTGGTCTGTGCCTCAACACCCTTGGATGCGTCGATGACCATGACCGCAGAGTCTGCTGCCATTAAGGTACGGTAGGTGTCCTCGGAGAAGTCCTGATGGCCCGGAGTATCCAGAATGTTGATGCAGAAATCGTTATACTCAAACTGCATAACGGAGGAGGTAACCGAAATACCTCTCTTTTTCTCGATCTCCATCCAGTCGGAGACCGCGTGACGTGCGTTTTGTTTACCCTTTACCGAACCTGCCTGTGCGATTGCGCCTCCGTATAACAGGAATTTCTCGGTCAATGTGGTTTTACCGGCGTCCGGATGCGAAATGATCGCAAAGGTACGGCGGCGATTGATCTCATGTTTTAAGTCAGCCATTGTTTTTCCCTTTCTGTGATCGTATTTTCGAAGTCATTGCTAGCTGATTAACAGGTTAATGTGGCATGCCCATCCGTTTTTCTCCTTATCTTGCCCGTTTCATGAGCAGCTTCTGTCCCTTTGCTTCTTTGAGCAGCGGCATTGCCTGCAGCAATACCATTGCCGCAACCAGACCGCACTGCAGCGGGATCGCATACGGAATGCTCTCCTGCTTGATGCAGACCAGACACTGCAGGATAACCAGTGCGGTACATCCGAACAGTCTGACCGGACCGAATTGCAGCGGCAGCATTTTTCTGGTATTGATCAGACGCAGCACAACCATCGTGAAGTAACTGAAGAAGGTTGCAAACGCACCGCCGTACGGACCGAATACCGGGATCAGTGTCAGATTCAGAATGACGTTGACCAGTGCACCGATCATGGTGGTGACCATAGCCATCAGATTCTTCTTACTGTCCATATAGATGGTACCCAAGAAGGTGGAAAAGCAGGAGAATCCGACCGCTACGATTAAAAACGGTGCGTAACTCCAGGATGCAAAATATTCCTCACCGGTTACAAGCAGGCGTGTCAGCGGCTGTACCAAAAGAATGATACCGCCCACAGCCGCAAAAATCGCGGTCTGATACAGCTTGAATACGGTGGAATAAAACTTAATTTTGACCTCTTTTGCCTCATCCTTGAATGCAGACATCTGCCATGCACGGTTAAAGATGACCGATACTGCGGTGATGACCGACGGAATACGGCAAGCTACAGCAAAGATACCGTTGACCTCAACGCCGCAGAAATAGGTGACCATATAACGGTCGGAGGTGTTGGTGATCTGCCAGCAGATGGTGTTCGGGATCATCGGAAGCGAATAGATGATCATCGCTTTGAGGACCTTTTTGTCCACTCTGAACTTCACATATCTCCAAAGCTTACAGATGATAAACAGCGTCACACTCGAGATGATATCTGCCAAAACAGTAGAGAGGATATATCCGGTCACGCCGAAGTGGAACACACCCAGCGAAAGGATATTGAGTATTACAACATACAGCGTTGACAAAATACCGTCGATCGCAAACAGTTTGACATGGCCCTGCGAACGGACAAACTGTGAAATGATCGCCTTAAAGCAGGCGGCAAGAACATACAGATAAACAAGCCAGGTATATCCGGAAATACTCTTATACAGATTGACCAGCGGAAAACATAACAGCAAAAATGCAAAACCGCAGGTCAAGACCGTCAAACCGGTGGATAATACGTCTTTTTTATCGGTTTCCTTATCCAGTCCGAAGCGAACGATACTTTCTGTGATGCCAAGTGCTGCGATCGGGGTCAGCAGATTGGCGGTGGTGGCGATCAGATCGGCTACACCGGTTTCCATCGGAGTCATATGTGCCGTATAGAACTTCATCATCAGCAGTCCCAGAAACTTGGAACTGAAGGTGGAAAGTCCGAACAGCAGCGTGTTCATCAAAAGCGTACCGTATCGGCCGCTCAAGAGTCGTTTTAATTTGGAACTAAGACCCATCGATAA
This sequence comes from Oscillospiraceae bacterium, assembly GCA_045133555.1. GTDB lineage: Bacteria > Bacillota > Clostridia > Oscillospirales > Ruminococcaceae > JAHHTP01. The sequence continues at coordinate 4,626 of JBGUUN010000112.1, read as the reverse complement.
CATTCCTTTCCTTATATGCAATCTTTATTATAATACTCCTTTTTTCAGAAAATGTCAACTGTGCACAGACAAGAAAAACGGCATGGCGACTGAGAAAACAGCCGTCATACCGTTTGATTTTTTGTCTTATGCGCCGACAACCTTTAAGGAACGGCAATCCACATACGCACGGTGCAATGCCTGCTCCAAAACAGTCAGCTTTTCTTTATTGCAGCCCTTGTCCGCATAGCAAAGCAGATGATAACCTTCGGTGATCGCATTGCCCGAAAATGCCTCGATCTTCTTACTCTTGATCGCCTTGAAATTGATCTGATTTGCGGTATCACCGTCAAGCAGCGGGATTCCGCGCAGCTTGAAGTAATCGGTCAGCAGCAGATAGCCTTTCTCATAACGCTCTGCTTCATCTTTCAGTTTCAAAAACTGCTTATATTGCTGTCTCCAATACTTGAAAGCGGACGCATCCTCTCTCTTTTTACGCTTACGGTCATCCTGTCCGAGCTCGGTCTCGGAATCAACATATTCCTGATCGCCAAGATCTTTTTTACGCTCCGGTGCTTTACCGTGGCGAATTTGATGCAGCAATGCAATACCGGTCGATTGTAAGAATCTCCAGATTTTATGGAATACGCGGAAACGGATACAAAGCCAGATAAAACCGAAGATCAGCAGTACGACCAAGAACATACCGACAAACATGGTCAGATTGTTTCCCGGGGTTGCGGACATATCCACATACTCGCCTTCTTCGACAACCTCCTCAACAGCATCCATAAATTCGATATCACTGTCCGGAACAAACAGATTACCGACCCACATTAAAACATAGAAAATAGCGATGCCAACGATATTGGAAAGCCATTTGATGCCGGTGATGATCCAGTCTTTACACAAATACAGTACACAGACGATCGCCATAATAATGCTGGTGAGTCCCAGGTTATAGGTTCTGACCCACTTTGGCAGGTCTTCCATCTTATGTTTACGACGCTGCATCAAACGGTCGATGTTTGCCTGATTGCGAATAACAACAAAGCTTGCAATATAAAGCAAGAATTCAGGAATAAAAGAAGACAGGCTGTAAGTAAAGCCGTTTTCCATCATATAAGCAATAGAGGAAGCGTCCATGATACCGAGCTGCATACCGGTGACCACAAATTCTTTTGCGATCTGCTCCCCTTCCGGTGCATCTGCCATCACGGCATTCAGATCATTGTAAACAAACGAGATCAGTATCACCACAAGGATCGCCGCCACATGCAAACCGCAAGCCCAGGCAAGGGTCGTTGTCGTATTGATCTGCGGATACGGACGGTAATAGAAAATATTACCCATCAGATAAACAACCATACCAAGTAGGATCATAATTACCACACGCAGATCCAAAATCGATCCGCCGCCAGTCGACGGTGCGGTGATATCAAATCCGCAGCAAGCATATGCAGCAAGACCGCCGAGTGCAATGGAAACGATACTGATGATATTCAGAACCGCAACCGGAACATTCCACTTTTCTTTTACCCATGCAAACAGCATCGCTGCAAAAAAGCCCAGAAAACCGCAGCCAAGCAGAATAGAAAAACGCAGCAGAATGACTTTCAGATCGGTTTGACCCGATAAAAAGGTTTCGGACGCAAGCACGACCGGATAAAAAATCATCAGTGCGGATACCACGGCCAGATAACGCATGACCGTCGGAATCACCTGATAACTTCTGTCTTTTTTCTTAGCAGACTCCATCCATAATTCCTCCCAATGTATAATATATCTATTATATTATACAATTTTCAAACGCACTTGTCAACCGTATCGGCAATTTCATATAGTTTTTCCGCCAAACCAAAAGCATCCGAAGCGACTATGCTCCGGATGCTGCAGGTCATCATAATTTGATATGTTTCATTGTCTTTTTCGCATAATCCGAAATTCTTGCTCTGTTTAACCCTAAGATCTCGGTATCCAGCTGATCGCAAAGCGGATCGCTCCACTCTTTTCCGATCGCAGAAATGCCGTCGCGCATACCCAATACCGATCCGACGGTCGCACCGTTACAATCGGTATCAAAACCGGTTTCTACTGCCATACAGATGGACTTACCGTAGTCACCTTCACCGTACAGCAATGCCGCAGCAACGATCATTGCATTGGAGATGGTATGGCACCAGCCGTGAACGGTATACTCATTATATTTTTCATGGATCTTGGCAAAGCATTCTTCTTTGGAAACACCGTTTTGATATCCGTCGATCACCGACATGACATCTTCATACAGACGGCTGGTGGTCGGTACCTGGGATAAACCGCCTTTTAGGATGCGGATCATATCCTTTTCAACTGCTGCACAGGCGATCATTGCGGAAGCCCACATCTCACCGTAAATGCCGTTTTTGATATGAGAAACGCTTGCATCACGGAATGCCATATCCGCCGCAGCTCTCGGGTCACCCGGATTGATATAGCCGAAATAGTCACCGCGGATCTGCGCACCGATCCACTCACGGTACGGATTATGATATCTTGCGGAATCCGGCGGAAAATAGCCTTTGACGAAATTGCAGAAAGCAACACGCTCTGCGGTGCAGTAAGCCGCTTTCGGCTGACGGTACATCCATGCCTTTGCAACATCGGTCGGCGTAAAATCTCTGCCGTTGATATCTACCACCAGCTGATACAGTGCAGTATAGTTGGTGTCATCGTCTGCCGGCATGGAATCCACCAGATCGGCATAGCAGCTACCCTTAAACGGGAATTGATAACGTTTGTCTACATCTTCCGGAAGATCGGTGGAAAGAATGTATCGGTACATCGGATAATTTCCGGTTTCTTTTAAGAACGGAATCAGCTCATTGGTACGGATCCCCTCAACGGTCTTTCCGAGCATACATCCGCAGACACGTCCCAACCATGCTCCATGCACCTGATCTTCAATGGTATCTTTGTTGACCTTACCGCCTGCCCACAAGCCCGCATCACAAAGAGCAAAGATGCCCTCAAGATCCGATGGCTCGACATAAGCATAGCCCTCTTTCTGCGGCAGATTGAGCACCAGCTCTGCGATCACATCCGCAGCTTTATCCTTAAACGGAGTATCCGGCATTGCGATCACCGCATCAAACAAAGCTTTATACGGCTCGACATCCAAGCCTTCCTCCAGACACTGCTGATATTCGGTCTCCAGTTCGATCGCATATCGTTCCCACCACTCCAATTTGGTATAATCAGGCTGTAAATTTTTCATATAATTATCCCCCTTGTATTATTCTCTGGCCAGTTTATAAATCAGATCGTATGCAAATTCCAGATCTTCCATGCTGCAATGCTTCTGCACAAAGTGCGTCGTACAGCAGATCCAGCGTTTCCCTTTCAATTTGCCAAACACACGGCGGATCTCAGCTTCCAGTTGTTCACGCGGCAGAATGCCAATGCAGGACTGGACACAGACACCGCCCAAAATCGTAAACTTATCCGCATATTTTTCCAGATAGATATCGTACGACATTCCGGCATTTTCCTGCCACGGATGCACCATATCGTAGCCGAGCTCAGCGATGCCGTCAGCCACCTTCATAACAGATCCGTCGGAATGCAGGCTGGCAAACACACCCATAGCATGGGCATGATCGACCACCTTTTTCATATTCGGATAGATCAGTTCCCACCAAAGCTCCGGCGAGAACATCATATCGTTCTGCGCACCCCAGTCATCCGAGAAATGGATCATATCCACACCGCGTTTCACGCACTCATCGATGAATCCGATGATCCACTCTGCCTGACGGCTGTAGATTTTACCGAGCTCCTCCGGATAAAGTCCCAGCCACATCAGCTGATTCTCAATACCGAAGATGCCGTTATAAGATTCAAAGAACCCCGGTGCCTGCACATAGCAGAATCTGCCGCGTGCTTTATGATGCGCCAATACCTCCTCCATTTCCCGATACGCTTCCGGCTGATGCGGAGAGAGGTAATAATCGGCATCCACCAACAGATCCGGTGTCAACTCCTCGTTTTCTTCCGTGATCTTGTTTATCACATCCCAGTTGATCGCATCCGGACCGCCGAAAATATGAGCGATATCAAACTCATATTTATCTTCAAACGCTGCCACCGAACCGTAACGTTCGGTGATCTCATCGTTAAGATTGGCAGCCACCCAACCGTAGATCGGCTGTCGATCTACCGCCTCACCGCGCAAAACACGGGTCACACGTTCTTTTCCGGTCATAGTCCAACCTCCAAACTTATACCACTTTCGGTTCCCATTCCACGGTAACACCTTCCGGAACGGTCAGTACCGGAATCTCACCTTTCTTCATTTCCAGACGCAGCGTACCGTAAACCGGAATCGGAATTTCAACAATCGCCTCGGAAAGACCCAACAGCGAAGGATTCAAGCGGATCTTCTCAAAGCCCGGCATGAGCATCTCAAAGCCGAGCAATGCTTTCGGCAATGCGTATGCCGGGGTACCGCCCCATGCATGGCTATGGTCAAAGCTATAGGTCGGCTCCGGCTTAATAAAGCCTTCTACCATACCTTTATCACACTCTTTGGTCGGTGCTTTCCATGCCTCGATGATCGGCAGGGTGTATTTTTCACGCAGTCCGTTTCTTTCCACAGCCTCAAGCAGG
>JBGUUN010000111.1:0-3201 GCA_045133555.1 Oscillospiraceae bacterium | reverse complement strand
CCTTGGTATGGAGCGTATAATCACCTTCAAAGAGATTGTCGGTGATTTCGGCCTCTTTCAGGTATTCCAGACGAATATGATAGTTTCCGTTCGGAGACTGTAAGAAGCGATTGCCGGACAGGATCAGCTTTCCGTGAACAGGTTGTTTCGACTGTTCATCCATGACCTTTGGGGTATATTGAACGACGTGGGAATTGCCTTCGGCGGTTTCATAGTTGCAGGCAATCACGGTATTATTACGGAAAACAACTTTGGTTGTATAACCGGATTCAAACCAGAAGTTACAGTCATCTTCGATGACCAAAGCCGGTCCTTGCAAGGTGTCGAACCGATTGTTCTCGATCAGAACCGGTTTCCGGGTGGTACAGAGGATACCTCTGCCTGCGTTATGTCCAAAGTCACATCCGCGGATGATCAGTTCCGGCGTCCAGGTCACGTTTTCCATCACATCCTTGCCGAGAACGATATCCTCCGGGATTTGGGTGACCCGAAGCAAGATATCGGTCGGATTTATTTTTTCATAGGAGATGACCTTGGTACTGCCGTACGGGATCAGGGTATTCCATCGGATGAATTCGAGTTCATCGCCCGCTTCAAATGCCTGCAATCCCCAGGTCTCGTAATGTTTGAACCGAACGGTCAAGGTATTTTGATTCCGATTCAGATCAACGATCTGCAGATGGGTGCCATGTATATTGGCAAAATCATCCTGTGCGCCGGCGGCTTTACAGTTTTCGATGGTAAGCAGTCCCTTACATCCGGAAAATTGGAAGAAATCGGCGGTACTGACGATGGTTCTGCCTGTTTTCGGTGTGAGATCGCAGTTTTTGAAGGTGACGGTATCGCAGAATTGCGACACCATGCCAAGCCCATGCATGAATTGAATCCGCAGATTGTCAAAGGTGAGATTTTTACATCTTTGAAAGAGACTGCCGACCTGATCGCGGACGATATTTCGGCTTTGCAGTACACAACCAACCGGGAAATCCGCATTTGGGTATAACAGTGTGCATCGGACGGTTTGGGCATCCAACGGCTCGATATGGGTAAAGGAGATCTGATCGGGATGGAGATGTCTGGTCATTTGGGTGACCGGATCGAAAATTTTGGTATAACGTCTGCTGCCGTTGGACGGATCTTCCCACTCCGGGTTTCCGGTCGGATCATTCTCGCCGCACCAGATCAGCTGATTGCCGCGAATCTGATAACGGCAATCGTCGTTGATCTTTAGGGTCACAACACCGTCGGTGTTATCCAGTACGGTGAATTCTGCCATGGTAGGGCAGGCATAATCAACGGTAAGGTTTTTGACCGTGATATTCTCGCATCGATCCAGCAGAATCGGAGTCATTTTTCCGTGTACGAGCAGGGTTGCACCGTTGCCGTCAATGGTGATATTCTTTTTCTCTTTGAGGTAGATGGCGGTAAAGCGTTCGCCGGTAGGATTTTCCTGCTGCGAAGCGGTATTGGTGCAGAAGTAGCCGTCCAGATGATAGGAATCATGGCGGCATACATGGTAGGTCTTGTCCTTTTGCAAAAGGATGACCGAATCATCCCGGGCATCGGCAAACAGACTGCTCAGTTCGTTCATAACGTACCTCGGTTTTAGTTATGTTTTAATACCAGAATTTCATACGGACGGAAGGTGTCTGCAAAGTCCGGATAGTTATGCAGGATAACGGTGGTGTTTTCCGGTACGGTGATATCCGCGGACTGCTCGAAGTTACAGATAACGGTGAATTTTTCACCTTCGTATTCTCTTTCAAAGACAAAGAATTTATCTTCTTTGGCAGAAAGGACGGTTAAGCTGCCGTAAAGGATAGCCGGAGTATTGCTGCGCAGCTTCAAAAGTTCCTGATAGAAGCGGAATACCGATTTTTCGGAAGCTTTATCGGTCTCAAGGTTCACTTCTTTGCGGTTGCTGTGCGGAGTCAGCCACGGTTTTACGGTGGAGAAGCCGCTGTATTCGCTGCCATCCCAACACATCGGGCGGCGGGTACCGTCACGGCTGCCGAAGTTTAAGTGTTCGAGTGCTTTTTCTTTACCGACGGTCGGAAGTTCTTCGTGATAGTAGTTGACGCTTTCGATATCATCGAAATCTTCCACAGAGTCATACTGCGGGATCGCGGTACCGAATTCCTGACCCTGATAGATGAACGGTACACCGCGCAGGGTATAGAACATGGTTGCAAGGCAGGTAGCACTCTCATAACGCAGTTCTTTATCGTTGCCCATACGGGAGATATACTGCGAGGAGTCATGGTTATCGGTAAACAGGGAGTAAAGCAGACCGTGATCGTCTGCGATCTTCTGCCATTTGATGAGGATATCGCGGGTTTCGGTCAGGCTCTGCGGTTTACGTTCATACTTACCTTCACGTCCCAGACCGAAATGGTCGAACTGGAACAGGGTGGTGAGCTCTTTACGCTCGTCCGCGCAATGGTTATAAACTTCCTCGAGAGATTCAGCCCAGCATTCACCGACGGTGAAGAGGTGTGCGGTCTTTTCTCTGCCGAACAGCTCGTTGATGTACTCATGCAGATGCGGTCCGAAGTAGTTGGTGGTCGCAAAATCCTTGGAGATCTGATCGATAACGTCGCAGCGGAAACCGTCTACACCCAGATCGACCCAGAAATCAACGACCGCTTTCATTTCATCGCGGACTTTCGGGTTGGTCCAGTTTAAGTCCGGCTGTTCTACGGCATAGGAGTGCAGATAGTACTGGCCTCTTTCTTCGCAGTATTCCCAGACACTGCCGCCGAAGCATGCCGGCCAGTCGTTCTGCGGCTCGTCAAACCAGTAATAATAGTCGCTGTATGCGTTATCGCGGGATTTTTTGGATTCTTTGAACCACTGATGTTCGGAGGAGGTGTGGTTCGGAACAAGGTCCATAATGATCTTGATCTCGCGTGCATGCGCCTCTTTGATCAGCTGCTTCATATCTTCCATGGTGCCGAACTCGTCCATGATATCGCGGTAGTCTGCGATATCGTAGCCGTTATCGACATTCGGGCTTTTATAGCAAGGGCAGATCCAGATCGCATTGACACCCAGTTCCTTGAGATAATCCAATTTCTGCAGGATGCCGCCAAGATCGCCGATACCGTCATGGTTGGAGTCCATGAAGCTGCGCGGGTAGATCTGATAGATGATAAGATTGGAAAAATCCATATATTTTTGAGATAGCATAGTTGTTCCTCC
>JBGUUN010000110.1:0-1554 GCA_045133555.1 Oscillospiraceae bacterium | reverse complement strand
CTCCTCACCGGTCTCTACACGCTCTTCGATGACACCATCATGCCTACCGTCACCACGAAGATCCAGAACCTCTTCAACTACGCAGGCTGATCGATCACGGTCAGTCTTTTATTATGCGGGGCGGCGATGAACCGTCCCGCAATCTTTATTAAATAACATGGAGGAAATCACATCATGAAGAAACACATTATGCTCCTTATGGCTATTGTCTGTATGTTCGCAATGCTCACCAGCTGCGTACAGCAGGACATCGGCGTAGCACTGAACGCAGACGGAACCGGCACGGTTTCCGCAACCATCGGCATCGAAGAAGATGCCTACGAACAGCTCGTTGGTATGGGTTCGGATATCTTTGAAGGCAAGGAAACATCCACCTACGAGCATGACGGTAAGACCTATGTGTCGTACACCGAAACCAAGAGCTATGAGAATTACGAGGATATCGAAAAGGCTTTGCTTGAAATGACCTATGAGTCCGATGTTTTTGACGGACTTAACACCGAAGACTTTGAAACGGAAGATGCCGAGGAATCTGCGGAAGCAGCAGAGCCTGCGCCCATTTTCAAGAGTGTGTCCATCGACAAAAGCTCCGGTCTTTTCTACAGCAATTACACCTTTAAGGCGGAGATGAATCCGCAGGAGATTTCCGATTCGGAAGATATCGAAATGGATCTGCCCATTGATACCGATTCCTTCCGTATGACCTTCACCGTAACAATGCCTTCCGATATTACGCAGGCAAACGGTGCGACCGTGGAAGGAAACAAAGCAGTATTCGAGATCGACGATATCACCGAAGCGCAGGAATTCTCCGTTGTGTGTGAGCAGAACAATGTGGTGGCCGTCATTGTCATTATTGTCGTTCTCGTCATTGTTCTCGGCCTTTTCTTTTTTCTCACAAAGCGTAAGGGCTGATAACGCACAATGATACTGTCACTTATTAAGCTCGGCGTACTGATCGCACTTCTGCTGTACGCGAGCATCAAGGACATCCGATCACGCGAGGTGCCGGACAGCGTTTCCGGCATGACGCTGATCCTCGGTCTTGTGGGTATCACTGCCGGGGATCTCCCGTCTATGCTTCTCGGTATGACTCTGGTGTTCCTGCCTCAGTACCTTTCAGCGATCATCAATCCCGCCAAGGCACTCGGAGGTGCGGATATCAAGCTGTCCTCTGCAGCGGCATTTCTGCTCGGTGCGCCGAGGGGACTTTTTGCACTGATCGTAGGTCTCACACTGTCGGTCATTACCGTACCGATTGTACGAAAAGTCAAAAAGCTCCCGAAGAATCAACCTTTTCCGCTTGTACCGTTTCTTGCGGTCGGTATCATAGCGGCATATCTAATCTAAATAACGGAGGAACCCAATGAAAAACAGAACCATCATCGGTATCATCTGCATTGTTGCCGCTCTCGTTTTGTCCTTTGCTGTTGCACCTCTTGTCAATAAGTTCGCGGACAGCCGCGTTGACATCGTGCGCATCACAAGGGACATCACCCAGGGACACAAGCTCACAGCAGATGATATCGAAATCGTAACCATCGGCAGCTTCGG
>JBGUUN010000109.1:0-3004 GCA_045133555.1 Oscillospiraceae bacterium | reverse complement strand
GTCGAGACGGCGAACAGCCTCTTCTTCAGTACAGGACAGAATTTCACAGACGATCGAAATGACGCGGCGGCGCAGCTTGATATTGGTCGGTTTCAGATTGATCATCAGATTTTCATAAACCATGCCGAGTCGAGTCATGACCGTGGTTGTCAGCATATTGCAGACCATTTTCTGCGCACTACCCGCCTTCATGCGCGTAGAACCGGTAATCGGTTCGGGACCGGTATCGGTAACAATCGCAATATCGGATTCGAGATCCAGACGGCTTCCGAAATTGGAGGTGATGCCGATCGTCACACAGCCAAGAGACCGCGCATATTCCAATGCCGCCGCCACATATCCTGCATTCCCTGCGGCTGAAATCCCGACCACAGCGTCCTCTTTTGCAAGATCAATGGCACGGAGATCGGCAATTCCTGCCTCCGCACTGTCCTCAGCACCCTCTGCCGCACGGAACATACAGTCATAGCCGCCGGCAATGAGACCGACAACCAGTTCTCTGGGAACACCGTAGGTCGGCGGACACTCCACGGCATCCAATACACCGATGCGTCCGGACGAACCCGCTCCCATATAAATCAGGCGGCCGCCCGCACGGATCGAGGCTTCAATCGCATCACAGGCACGTGCGATCTGCGGAATGGCATTTGCGACCGCATCGACAGCCACCACGTTTTCCGCCTGAATCAGACGCAGAATTTCTGTGGTTTTACACTTGTCAATGTGCATGGTATTGGGGTTTCGCATTTCTGTTTTCCACATGGTATTCTCATAAGCCTCCCAGTTTCTTTGCAAGCATCACTGCGCCCTCGACTGGTTCCCGTGTCAGACATTCCGTGGAAAGTCTTGGATGAGACGCCAGTTTTTCCTTCACGCTCGCGACAATTTCCGCATCATGTGAAAGTCCGCCGCAGAGAACGACCGGAATCGATTCCTCACCCGCGGGAAAATGCTTTGCCGCCGCCAGTATCACCCGCGCGATGCAGTCTGTGTTGCGTTCCAGAATTGAGTGCGCAATGCTGTCACCCTGACGTGCGGCTTCTGACACAAGCGGCGCAAAGGAAGCAACAAAGGACTTCCCTCCTGCATAAATTTTGCCGACCAACTCCTCGGGCGTGCACTGTGTTTGTTCTTCAATCAGAGAAGTTAACAGCGTGTCTTCTCCCGAACCGTCATGTGCGGAATAGTACGCATCCAGCGCATCCCGTCCGAGATTGAAGCCGCTGCCGCCGCGGTCAACAAAATAACCCCAGCCGCCGACACGGTACAGATTTTCACCGGATCTTGCCTGCACGCAGATGCCTGTACCGATGATCACGGAAATACCGTCTCTGCCATCAAGCGCTGCCTCTAGAATATTATAGGTATCACCTTGATTGTCAAACGCGCCAAATTCAAAAATGGAAAAGAAATCGTTCAATTCTTTCCGCGCCGAAGCACTGCCTCCGCCGGCAATTCCCGCAAACATCGCAATTTCCGACATCGGGATTCCTTCGCAAATTTCATCAATCGCATTACGCAGCAGCTTGACGGTACGCGCAAAACCGATATCCATCGGATTGCAGCCATCAACGGTCAGGGTTCTGCACACAGTACCGTCAGCATCGGTCAACATCAGTGCGGTTTTCGTTCCGCCGCCGTCGATACCCAGTGCATATCGGATGCCGCTGTTGTTTCGGAGTGTCATTTCGGACATATTCTTCACCGTGGCTCGCGTTTTCCAAAGCCTTCCTTTATTATTTCTGATTCATGATATTCATCGCTTTCTCTTCATTACATTATACATGAAATCGGGAATAATGTCAACCGATTTTTATCAATTCTGCAACACAAATTTGTATAGAAAACCAAACAGTTTCGAAAAATCGCCCTTTATGTTCACGAAACGGATACAATTTGGAAATCATTAAGACACAATGCCGTGCTATACTATATAAATCCCATTCCGCATCAACAAAATTCCCATATTTCACCGCAAAGGAAGTTTTCGTTTATTCCGAAAACTACGGTATGTATATGAACTGGTTATCCGCACTGTTTACCAATCCGTTTCTGATCGTTCCGATGCTTGCATGGTTTACCGCACAGGTACTGAAAACGATCATTCATGCGATCATCAACAAAAAACTTGATATCACGCGTATGTGCGGTGACGGCGGTATGCCATCCGGACATTCCGCGACGGTTTCCTCTCTTGCTGTACTTGCGGCATTGGTCTACGGCTGCGGTTCGTTTCAGTTTGCATTTGCCGCCGTACTTGCCATTATTGTCTGCCACGACGCATCGGGTGTCCGTCTGCAAACCGGCAAGCAGGCAGAAGTCCTCAATGATCTGATCGAGATCATCGACATGCTGACCACGGAAAAACTGCCTGAGGTAAAGCTCAAGGAATTTGTCGGTCATACACCGGTACAGGTCGCCGCAGGTATCATTGTCGGCGTGGTCAATGCAATTGTCTGGTATTATGTCTGGTATTGACCTCATAAAAATCATGACCCCCTTTGATTGCATGTTTACAATCAAAGGGGGCAGTTTTTTATAAGCAACGATCTCAGAGGACACCGTGCGGAAGATCAGCACGCATCGGCTCTCTGCGTTCAAAGGAGGTTTCGAGTTCGAGATAACCGCCGTTCTTTGCAGCCCGTTCAAAACCGGTCAGAATTTCAAGTACATGCAGCGTCTGCATCCAGCTTTCACGCGGTGTGCGTCCCTGCTCGATCGATGCTGCCATTTCGGCAAGACCGAGTGCACGGGAGTTTTCGGGATAATCGAACGCAAGGGGAATTTCTGTGTCACCGTTTTCGGGTGTATGCAGAATAACCGGACCGCCGAAACAGTTGGGATCAGGCACACGAAGGGTTCCCTTGGAGCCGTAAATTTCAATGATCGGCAGATGGGCACCCCAGATATCAAACGAGGTCAGAATGGAAGCCACCGCACCCGATTCAAATTCCAGAACACCGTAATAGGAGGTCGGAACTTCCACATCAATGATTTCACCGTA
>JBGUUN010000108.1:0-1711 GCA_045133555.1 Oscillospiraceae bacterium | reverse complement strand
ATGGATGTCACCCACGAATACCCCGATCTGACCGTGCATCTGACGCTGTTCAACGCAGAAATTGCCGAGGGGAAACCGCAGATGTTGGAGCACAACGACATCCGCTGGATCACATCGCGCGAGATTCCCGACTACGATTTCTGTCCGGCAGATGTGGAGATTCTTAATGAAATTCGCAGAAGAGCCGGTCTGACCGAAAAATCTGAACGTATGGAGGAACTATGATTGTTCTGATTTGCGGTGCATCTCATACGGGAAAGACCGCACTTGCACAAAAACTGCTTGAACAATATCATTATCCCTATCTGTCTATCGATCATCTGAAAATGGGGCTGATCCGCAGTTCAAACACCGCGTTGACCCCTATGAGCGACGATGGTGAACTGACTGCATATCTGTGGCCGATCGTTCGGGAAATGATCAAAACCGCCATTGAAAACAAGCAGAATCTGATTGTGGAGGGATGTTATATTCCCTTTGACTGGGAGGCGGATTTTGATGCGGAATATCGTGCGCATATCCGCTATCTCTGCCTTGTCATGAGTGAACACTACATCAAAACCCATTTTTCCGACATCAAGCGCTATGCAAGTGTTATTGAAGACCGTATGGATGACAGCTATTGTACCATGGAGGGTGTGCTTGAAGACAATTCGGAAATGCTGCGGATGGCAAAACAGTATGGTGTCCGTTATGTGCTGATTGATGATCGGTACGAAATTCCGTTTGATATGGACGGTGAGGCAGCGAAATCATGATTCTGAAAACCAATCGCCTCATCCTTCGTCCGTGGTGCGAGGAGGATGCGGAAGATTTATATACCTACGCATGTGACCCGGAGGTCGGATTGCCTGCCGGTTGGCCGCCGCATACGAGTGTGGAGCACAGCCGTGAGATCATCCGCACCATATTTTCCGCGCCCGAAACGTATGCCGTTTGCTGCAAAGAAGACGGAAAACCGATCGGCAGCATCGGTCTGCACCGCAATGATCTTGCCGAATCGGACGACGAATATGAACTGGGCTACTGGCTCGGAAAACCGTTCTGGGGACAGGGACTGATTCCCGAAGCCGCACAGGAACTGCTTCGTCATGCGTTCGAGGATCTCCATATGGCGCGTATTTGGTGCGGCTATTACGATGAAAATACAAAGAGCCGCCGCGTCATGGACAAGCTCGGTTTTGTTTATCAGCGCAAAACCGAAGGGCTGGAAGTCTGTTTGCTTGGAGAGATCCGTACGGGACATTCGATGCTTTTGACACGGAAGACATGGGAGAACATACATGACAAAAACATACAACAAACTTGTCCGTGACCGTATTCCGGAAATCATTGAAGCATCCGGAGAGTACTGCAAAACCCAGATTCTCTCCGATGAAGCCTATCTCAAAATGCTCGATGCCAAACTGGATGAGGAGTTGGCGGAATATCATAAAGATCAAACCATTGAAGAACTTGCCGATTTGCTTGAGGTGATTCGCGCTGCTGCCACTGCACGCGGATATACGCTTGAGGAGCTTGAGGCGGTCAGAGCCGAAAAAGCTGAAAAACGCGGAGGGTTCGAGAAGAAGATTTTGCTGATTGAAACAAGAAACGATGAGAACGTGAGGTAATACGACGCAATGAACAACGAAAAAATCTACAATATGGCATTTTCCAAGGTCTACCCGCTTCTGATCGCAAAAGCGGAAAAGAAAGGTCGCACCCGCGC
>JBGUUN010000107.1:0-1934 GCA_045133555.1 Oscillospiraceae bacterium | reverse complement strand
CATGCGGGCAAGGCTGCCGAGCGGTTAAATCTGCTGTTACATACACGGGATGCCAAGCTGTCCTATGCAGACGGTGTACATATGCCGGGCAACAGCTATATCAATGAGCCGGAAGTGGATGCGGCATATCTCGCAGAGCAAAAAAATGCGGTACAGGCCTTGACCGAGCCGATCAAAAACCGTACCGTACAGGAATTTTCCGCCGAAGAACTGCCGGATACCCCGGTGAGCAAACCGGAGAATTTCCGCGGAATTGCTGCGGATGAACGCTGTATGGGCTGCGGGACTTGCGCACAGGTCTGCCCGATGGAGAATATCACCGTTGAAAACGGCAAAGCCGTGATCGGCGAAAATTGTGCCACCTGTCTTGCCTGCTTCCATTGGTGTCCGGTGGAAGCCATCTGGATGAGCAAACAGGAAAATATCGCAAGACGCAAAAAATACCGTCATCCGAATGTCTCCTTCTGGGATATCGTCGGACAGAAAGACGGATAAAAAAGAGCAGGATCACTCCTGCTCTTTTCGTTTTATTTCTTGCCAAACAGATTACCCAAACCGCCCAGCATATCACCGACTTTATCGACATTGATCTTGATTTTGATGCCATCGACCAGTTTTTCGATCTGATCGTTCGGCAGATCGATACCGATCAGATCCTCAACGGTGGAGATCGGATCTTTCTGGAATTTTGCAAGAATCTGCTTGTCGTTTTTGATTTTGTCGACCAGCTCGTCGATTTTGGCTTTGATGTCAGATTTTAAGTCCATGCTGTATTCTTCTCCTTTTACAAGTGCGAACACGGGAGGGGGCAAGCCTCTCCCGTGTATCATACATTATTCTTCTACTTCTTCAAAGTCCTCTTTGCCTACGCCGCAAAGCTCACAGGTGAAATCGTCCGGAAGATCTTCCCATTTTACTTCCGCTTCGTTTTCATCATACTCCCAGCCACATACAGTACATACGTATTTCATAATCAATACCAACCTTTCTTTATATTATGCTTTTTCAATCTCAGCTTTGACAATATCATGCCAACGCTGCAGACGTGCAGGTTCATTTTGCACGGTGGTGATGTCTTTTAATACAAAGACCACCGGCGTGCTGTTATTCTTGCAGGCTTCCAACGTCGCCTGAACCTCGCTGCGGATGCTGTCCTCGTTCATCTGCTCAAATGCAAGGAATGCCGGATTCGGCTTTCTTGCCATGACATAATCCGAGCCCATTGCCTCTGCGGCAATAAATGGATTTGCCCACGGGCTGATCGAGATTGCACGGACATTGTTGATCTTTTTGACGATATCGATCTTATTGTGCAGCGGTTCGCAGCAGCCGTAGTTGACCAGACCGAAACGCTCAAAGATCGGTTTTAAATATGCGATCTCAAATTCATCATGCATTGCCGGAGAAACCTCCGAGAAAATCTGCGCCGCACCGGATACCCAGCAATCCATTGCTCTGGTATGCTGCGGATCATAGCCCGGTTTCGGCAGTTCGTTACAGTAGGTCTCCAGACAGTGACAGAATGCACCGCCCTCGGACTGCAGCAGATTTTGTGCCTCGTACTGATCGATGGCACGCATCTCGATATCGGTCAGCTTTTTCATCAGATCGTGTAAAAATTCCGGACGGTCGATCAGATCGTACAGAATGACCTCCGCACCGCGTGCAAAGGTGATACGGTCCCAGATCGCTTCCCAGAGCAGAGTGCCGGTCAGTCTGACCGGGAGAATATCACCAAAATATTCCTCTGCACGGGCTTTGTTGCTCTCGGACTTTTCTTTTTCATAGCGGATGACCGGATCATGCAGCTTTTCCAACGCTTCTTCGTCCGGAACGCTGTCCAGGTATAAATGCGTTTGTGCATCAGGATGGTCTGTCTCATCCTGATGATTGCTCTCCATACCGACACCGGTATTGGTAATGATCTTATCTAA
>JBGUUN010000106.1:0-4021 GCA_045133555.1 Oscillospiraceae bacterium | reverse complement strand
CTTGCCGCCGCCGAGATCGATAAAAATAAAGCTTCGTCCTCATACAGCCGCTTGATCGCATCTGCGATCTCTTTGGCCGATTCCGGTTTTACCGGCATCGAGCAGCCCTCATCCGCAAACTCGCGATAACACGCGCAGTCGGTAGTGATCACCGCCATGCCGCAGGAAAATGCCTCGTCGCGTGCCACACCCTGGGTGTCAAACCGCGTCGGTAAGATCGCCACACCGTATGCGCCGTATAACGCCGCCAATTCCTCCTGACGGTAAAAGCCCTTGTGCAGCGTCACATTCTTGAATTTTCGCAAAGGCTTGGTCAGCGTGTCAAATAACGCACCGTTTCCCGCGATCAGAAATTCCAGCTTATCAAAAAACGGCTCTTTGGAAAGCAGTTCGATCGCTTTCACCGTCAGATCGTTTGCATAGTTTACGCTGTCATACGAACGCACCGATAATAACTTCATACGCTGCGACGGGACTTTTGGGGTATAGGCAAATAAATTCGTGTCGATGCAGTTGTGGATCACATGGGTGGATAAATGCGCATAGGCATCCATCCCATGATCCGCATTCGCAAGCCCACGCAGATAATCGGATACAAAGATAAACTGCGCATCGATCCTTTTCTCGTTTGCCAGGGTGAAGATCTCCCGCCAGAATGCCGCACGGGATGCACTCTGCGCTTTGGCAAAGCGTACCTCCGCCGCCGTCGGATATAAAAAGGCGCGATGGTGCCAGTCTAAAATATCAAAGCCGTGCGACCAGATGACAAGCCGCTTATCAAAATGCTTCAATACATCCCACATTTTCTGCTCGAAGAAATGGATGCAGACCGTTTCGATCTGCGGATTCTGCGATAAAAACGCATATAATTCGCATCTGCCGCCCACCGTGACGGTCACACCGTCAAATTCGTAGCGCATCGGATGCGACAGCATATCCATGCAGAACACCGCACATTCCGCCCCTGCACCCCGGTATAATTTCACCCTGCGATGCACGAATCCGTTGCGGTATAACTGCTTTTGATTCGGATAGCGGTCGGTTAAGACGAGGATCTTTTGCGATACGGTCAGATCCTTCGGAAATTGCGGCAAGGCATCCTCTTTTACCGTCAAGCGGTACAGCAGCTTCAATGCCGCCTTGCCAAACGGAAGCGCTTCGATGGCGGAAAAATTGTCGCGATATCCGGCAATGTCAAGCTTTGTCAGCTCGTTTAAGATCTTCTCCTCCATCGAATCCCTCCTTTATCGGTTTAATAATTTCTTGTATAACTTTACAGCCTTCTTGTACCACGGTTTTGCCGTGAGCACAATGGTCAGTCTGCGGTAAAACTCCAGACGTTTTGCATCGGTCATGCCGTTTCCCCCGTCTTATTTTTATTCTGTCAGCTTCACGCCATCCACCAGATGCACGGTATTTCCGTCGATCTCCACACGGTATAACATCGCATGGTCAAAACGGAATCCGAAATAGCTCTCGGTGAAGTTATTCAGCTCTGCATTGGATTTGTAGACCCAGACGTATTCGTAGCCGCCGTCGATGATCAACTGCGGCAGCTTGGCCGGTGCGCGGGTGATCGAAAGATCATAGCCCGCCTCATTTTCGGCTGCAAATTTATAGGTGTTCGGCTTGAAGGATGAGATGTTCATGCCGACATCCACCCTTGCGCGGTGCAGTCCGCGCTCCGCACCGTACTGACCGATATACAAAATATCGTCCTCCGGTGTGGTGTACGCCTTGATCTTCTCGCTTTGCGCCTTGACCGCCTGCACATTCTCGTAGCCGACGATCCGAGTGGTATCCAAAGCCGTACTTTCCACCACCAGATCGGTGTTGATGTTCAAAAGCAGCACCAAAGCAAGCACCAGAGATAAACCTCTTACGGTATGCGCATCATGCTCCTCGGTGAAGAAAAATACCGCCTGTACGAAAAATCCGATCATCAGATAAATGCCCATATAGCGGTTGAAGGACAGCGCAACAGTCGCCTCCGCATACGCGAAATTGCTCACATATACGAATAAGATCAGCAAAAACCAGACGATACTGCCGCCCATCCAGATCAGATTCAGGCGTTTGTGCAGCTTCTTTACCTTTGCATCGAGATGTCCCGCAGCCGATACCGCACCGAATCCGCCGACCAGCAGCAAACCGACAAGCGAACCGTAGCCGAAGAATCCGCGGGTCACAGGCTGATCGAATAGACCGGTCAGACAAGCCTTTAAGGTCAGCACCGCCTTGTCGGTACGTGCAAACAGAATATCGCCGACCGCGGTGAAAATGCCGCCTGCACCCGGCAAAATCTTGTTGAGCAGCTCGCCCATCACCACCGAAAGTCCCAGTACCAAAACGATCACAGCCAGGACGCTAAGCAAAACGATCGCGGTGACAAAGCGGTTTGCAAACAGCCGTTTGATCCGCTCACCGAAGGCATCGGATACGCTCCAAGCGGTGATAAACATCGCAAGCAGGATGATGCACACACCCAAAATGCCGTAGCCCCATTTGATAAATACCGTAAATAACAGCATAACCGCGTAATACCGCCAGAATTTGCTGTCGTAAGTTTTTCCTTTGACACGGTGCTGCACCGCAAGTGCCAGCAGACCGCTTACCCATGCAGCTAAGGTGATATCCACATATAAATTCGCGATGGAATGATAGTAAAGTGCGGTCATGCCAAGCAGCTCGACCGCAAGCAGCGTAAACACCTTTTTGCAGTCTTTCCAGCCGATCTCGCCCAGCGGTAAGATCAAGCCTGCCGCGATAAACAGCATATTTGCCGCATAGAAGTTGTGTTCAACCACCTTACCGGTCACCCATTTTCCACCGATGCCGAAAAAGCTGGTAAAAAAGGTCGGGGTCAGATAGTGGTTATGTGAGCCGAAAAACTCCTCCTCGCGCGGCATCCACTCATATTCGGTCATGAATTTTGCCGCCGCGCCCCATTGCTTTAAGTCATCGTAACGGTAGATGAGCATCCCGCGCATGGTAAACATTGTGAGCAAAAAGATCAATCCCGCACCGATCACCGCCGGACAGTACAGTGCCGCCAGTTCCTCTTTGGCATGCCCGGTAAAGCACAGTTTCCCGTTTTGCCGCTTGAACAGGTCACTTAAGACCAGAATGTGTCCAAGCATCCCGAACAGGATCAAAAACAGCACGGAATAGCTCATGCCATGGACCTCTGTCCTGCCAAAAAGACCGCCGACTGCCTGTGCACCGATCACGGTCACCACCGAAAGCGCAAATCCGCGCACCGGTATCAGCGCAAACAGCTTGTGATACAGCGACATGATGCCGTACATCGCAAACAGCAAAAATACCATCATCAATATGTTCATACCTTCTCCTATCTGTGACGCAGATCCCAATCGATCGGTGTCTGCCCGTGTGCAATCAGAAATTCATTGGCAGTCTTAAAATGACCGCAGCCGAAAAAGCCGCGATGTGCCGAAAGCGGACTCGGATGCACCGTTTCCAGCACCAGCTGCCCCTTAGAATCGGTGACAAACACCTTCTTTGCACGTGCCGAATTGCCCCACAGCAGATATACCACCGGCTGCTGCAGCTCGGCACATCTGCGGATGACCGCATCGGTGATCTGCTCCCAGCCCTTTTTGGCATGGGACATCGGGGTCGATTCGCGCACCGTTAAGGTCGCATTCAAAAGCAGCACACCCTGCTTCGCCCAGTAGCTTAAATCGCCGCTGTCCGGCATCGGGATACCGTATTCACGGTTGAGCTCCTCGAAAATATTGCGCAGCGACGGCGGGAATGCCACGCCATCCTGCACCGAGAAGGACAGTCCGTGCGCCTGATTCGGTCCGTGATACGGGTCTTGTCCCAGAATGACCACCTTGACCTTCTCCGGCGGGGTCAGTTTCAGCGCCTCGAAAATGTGATACATATCCGGGTACACCGTCTGCGTTTGATACTCCTGTTTTAAAAAGGCACGGAGCTTCCTGTAATTTTCACTTTCAAATTCTTCTTTTAACAGCTGATCCCAGCCATTTCCAAT
>JBGUUN010000105.1:0-2048 GCA_045133555.1 Oscillospiraceae bacterium | reverse complement strand
GCAGACGGTGGAGTATCGGGAAAGTACACCGAAAACTTTCACCCAAAAGATTTACGGCTTCATCCAATCGATGCCGCTTGCAAGACTGCTGGTGCGTCAGTGGATGGAAACGGACAAGAGCGAGTTTGGCAAGGCGTTCTTGCAAGCCACCGCCGACCGCGAGATCACAAATGTCGTATCCATCGACTACGATGCATACACCGCACTTTTGGAGCAATGCTTTGCTTCTTTACGCGAAGTGACCGATAAGCCGATCGTTTTGATCTACCATCGCGAACCGCAGATGGACGAAAACGGCGTATCTTTCCCGCTTGAGAGCATTGAAAATCATCCGCTGATCACGCTTGTTGCATCCTTATGCGAAACCTATGATATCACCCTGATCGACCCGACGACTGCATATATGGAAAACTATGCGGCAAATCGCACCCTGCCCTACGGCTTTTCCAATACGGTCTACGGCGAGGGACATCTCAACGCCGTCGGACATGAACTGATCGCATCGCTTTTGATCGATGCGGATAAGGAGGCGAACAGATGACCTTCTCA
Organism: Oscillospiraceae bacterium; assembly: GCA_045133555.1. Classification (GTDB taxonomy): domain Bacteria; phylum Bacillota; class Clostridia; order Oscillospirales; family Ruminococcaceae; genus JAHHTP01. The sequence continues at coordinate 1,499 of JBGUUN010000105.1, read as the reverse complement.
AGCCTTCCGTTTTTACTGTTCTTACCGACCGTGCTGCTCGGTATGCATCTGATCAAGCGCAAAAAACCGCAGCAGATTTTTCTGCTTGCGGCAAGCTATTTCTTCTATGCATGGTGGGACATCCGCTTTTTACTGCTGATGATCGCCACCACCGCCATCTGCTATCTTGCCGCACTTTTGATGCAGCGGGATCAAAACCGCCAGACGGTCTATCTGACCGCAGCGTCGGTACTGCTGCTGACCGTTTTGGGCTTTTTCAAGTATTTTAACTTCTTTCTGGACAGCCTTTATGCTCTCACCGGCATCGGTACGGCAGGCACTTTATCCATCATTCTGCCGATCGGTATCTCGTTTTATACCTTCCAGGGCATCAGCTATCTGATCGATGTCAAGCGCGGCACGGTCAAGGCACAGCGTTCCTTTGTGGCGATCTCGTTATACATCAGCTTTTTCGCACAGCTGGTGGCAGGTCCGATCGTGCGCAGCAGCGATTTTTTACCACAGCTTGATTCTCCTGCCGTCATCCGCAAACAAAATCTTTGGGAAGGCCTGCAGATCTTTGTGTTCGGCTTTATCAAAAAGCGTGTGATCGCCGACCGCATCGGCAGCTTTGTCACCGCGGTATATCTGATGCCGCAGGAATACGGCAGTCTGACCCTTTGGCTTGCGGTGCTTGCCTATGCGGTACAGATCTATTTTGATTTCTCGGGCTATTCCGACATGGCAATCGGTGTGGCAAAGATGATGGGATTTACGCTGCAGCGCAACTTCAATGCACCGTATCTTTCCAAAAATCCTTCGGAATTCTGGCGCAGATGGCACATCAGCCTTTCGCAATGGCTGCGCGACTACCTCTATTTCCCACTCGGCGGCAGCAGAAAAGGGCTTATCCGCACCTGCATCAATCTGCTGATCACCATGGCTTTAAGCGGCTTATGGCATGGTGCAAACTGGAACTTTATACTCTGGGGTGTGCTCTTAGGCATTGCACAAGCACTCCATGCAATCTGCAAATCGATCTTTAAGGACAGCCCGCAGCGAAAATGTGATCTGTTTTGCATTCTTTGCACCGATATCTTTATCGCGTTGGCTTTTGTGATCTTCCGCTGCGAGGATCTATCTGTGGCATTCGCCGTCTTTGGCGGCTTGATCCGACCGCAGCAGGGCATCCTCTGGATCTCCTTCTATGCGGTGCTTGGCATTTTGCTCACGGTGATCGGACACATCTTCACCCACAAAAATGGCGGTGTGGCCTACTATCCGATCATGACCCGCCGCAGCTTCGGCAGCATCCTGCTTCTGACCGTGATCTGTCTGCTTGCGGTCTGTCTTGCCTATACCGGCGAAAACCCGTTTATCTACTTCCAATTCTAGCGCCGGAGTACCTCCGGTGGCACAGCGCGGATAGTTTTGATGCACCTTTCCCGGTCGCAGGCGAAGCCTGCTATTGTCCGGCGGTCTTTTGCCTTTGCGCTCGAGTAAGCCCTCTCCGTCATTGC
>JBGUUN010000104.1:0-26257 GCA_045133555.1 Oscillospiraceae bacterium | reverse complement strand
TTTTCCGGATTGGTTTTGAGAGAAACACGCATTTTGTAGTGGTAGCCCGCTTTGCCGTTTTCCTTCATCTTAGCGATCTGCTCATTGAGCATTTTCTTTCTTTCCGGATTGTCGAGTTTTTCCGGATTGGTGCAGCGAGCAGCGTATTCCGGGTAGCAGTTGATCAGGTTTTCCATGAATCTGTTCAGGAAATGAACTTCGCCGTTGATAAAGATCCATTCAACGTCGTTGTTGTCCTGCAATTTTGTCAGTTCTTCTGCAGTAAAATCGGAAATATTAGCCTGACATCTTGCAACAGCCTGTTCAAAGTTATGACTATAGTCAAGCGGCAGACGTTTGAGGATCTCAAGCTCCATGTTCAGTCTTGCACGCAATGCGTAAGGAATATCTTTTTCCAGATAGATACGGATAGATTCAGCTGCACGGTCCAAATCGCCGCGCATTTTGAATTTTTGCACATTAGCCGGCAGTGGGGTGGATAAATACTGTAAATCGTTAAAATCAAAAGCCATGATAAATTTCCTCCTATGACTTGATCGTTCTGTTATTGAGTATACCACTTTTCATTGAAAAAAGCAAATCTTTTTTGGGATAAAATAAATAACCGCAGTCTTATACAGACTGCGGTTTGCATTATAATTCGGAAATGTGCTTGAGGGACTGATAACATAGTTCGACGGATTTTTGGCGCAATGCAAGATCCGAGATCGGATAGCGCAGAGAAAGATTCTGTGCTTCCAGCGAGAGTGCGCCGGTATAACCGATTTCACGCAGTGCGTGAACGGTATCTTTCCAGTCGATATTGCCATGGAACGGCGGCATATGAGAATCCTTGTCACCGAAGTTATCGTGGATATGCAGCAGTTTTAGGTCAGTGTCCAGCTTGCGGATGCAATCGGAAACGCTTTCTTTTCCGATGATGTGTGCGTGTCCGGTATCCAAGCAGACAACAAACTGTTCTCTGTCTTCCGTACAGTCTAAAAATTCCAGGATCTCATCCATCAGACTGAAGTAGGTCGGACAGTTGGCATCGGTCTGCGGATCATGGCCGTACATATTTTCTAATGCGATCTTGACGCCGGTCTTTGCGGAGATGTCCAGGAAAGAGCGGTAGAAGGACAGGTTATACTCCAGCTGTTCGTTGTGACGGCGGCCATAAATCGCACCCGGTAAAAATTGCGGGTGGATAACAAGATACGGTGCTCCCAAAACTTTTGCGATCTCAAAGCTTCGTAAGGTCAGATCAAACATAGCGGCGCTGTCCGGTGCCGCATAATCAAACATCGGTGCGTGCGCCTGCGAGAATTCGATGCCGGCCTTTTGAGCGGCTTCTGCAATGGATTTTGCCTGATCCAGATAATCCGTTCCCCAAAATCTTCCGGTTTTTCCCTGATGCTCAAAGACACCGAAATCCAATGCATCAAAACCGGTTTTGGCAAGCATTTCTACGGCAGCTTCCTCTGAAACAAGGGTAGCCTGCCAGTTGGAGTCAAGATAAAGGTCGGAAGTGGTTCCGAGTTTCCAAGCAGCCATAAAAAGTTCCTCCTGATAAAAAACGCTGCGGGAGTTTCCTCCCGCAGCGTACTGTATGATGTTGAAATCAGATCACGATGTTTTTCTTCCGGCGTCCCGATCGAAAAACATTATCGATCGAATGGCATCAAATTACAGGTTAGCCAGATCAACCAGGTGCTCGTATTTAGCTTTCGCATGTTTCTCAGCGTTAGCGAACAGAACAGCTGCTTTCTCTTTGTTAGCACGAGCTAAGGAGTTGTAACGAACCTCGCCCATGATGAAGTCCTGATAGGAAGCGGTCGGAGCCTTGCTGTCTAAGGTCAGCGGGTTCTTACCTTCTTCGGTCAGACGCGGATCGTAACGGAAGCAATGCCAGTAACCAGCCTCAACTGCTTTCTTCTCCTCGGTCTGAGCAATGCTCATACCGCCTTTAATACCGTGGTTGATACACGGAGCGTAAGCAATGATGATGGACGGACCATTGTAGCTCTCAGCCTCGGTCAGAGCCTTAACTAACTGAGCCGGGTTGTAACCCTGAGCAACCTGTGCAACGTATACGTAGCCGTAGGACATTGCGATTGCTGCCAGGTCTTTCTTCTTAACATTCTTACCGCCTGCTGCGAACTGAGCAGTAGCACCTGCCGGAGTAGCTTTGGAAGCCTGACCGCCGGTGTTGGAGTAAACCTCGGTATCGAATACTAAGATGTTGATGTCTTCGCCGGAAGCGATAGCATGGTCTAAGCCACCGAAGCCGATGTCGTATGCCCAGCCGTCACCACCGAAGATCCACATGGATTTCTTAGCTAAGTAATCTTTATCTTTTAAGATTTCCTGAGCTTTCTCGCAGCCGCAAGCCTCTAATGCAGCGATCAGAGCTTTGGTAGCAGCTTTGTTAGCTTCACCGTCGTTGTAGGTTGCAACATATGCATCAACAACAGCTTTCATCTCAGCGTTCTCGGTTGCTTCGCCGATTGCTTTAACTTTCTCCAGTAAGCGGTTACGCAGAGCTTTCTGGCCTAAGAAGATACCTAAACCGAACTCAGCGTTGTCCTCGAACAGGGAGTTAGCCCATGCCGGACCGAAACCAGCTTTATTGGTGGTGTACGGAACGCTCGGAGCGGAACCACCCCAGATGGAGGAACAGCCGGTAGCGTTAGCGATGTACATTCTGTCACCGAATAACTGGGTTACGAGTTTAGCGTACGGAGTCTCACCACAGCCTGCGCATGCGCCGGAGAACTCGAGCATCGGCTGCAGGTACTGAGAACCTTTAGCGGTGGACGGTTTGAATTTAGCGGTAACTTCCGGTTTGTCGGATAAGGTCATGCCGTAGTCAAACTCAGCCTGAGCGGTGGTCTGCTCAGCTAACGGTTTCATAACCAGTGCTTTCTCGCCTTTTTTGCCCGGGCAAACATTAGCACAAGAGCCACAGCCGGTGCAGTCCAGAACGGAAACGCCCATGGTTACCTGGTAGCCCGGCATACCGGTTACCGGAACCATCTTGGTGCCAGCCGGAGCAGCTGCAGCTTCCTCAGCGTTCATAACGAACGGACGGATTACAGCGTGCGGACATACGAAGGAGCACAGGTTACACTGGATACAGTTGTCGGTTACCCAAACCGGAACGTCAACTGCGATACCACGTTTTTCGTAAGCGGTGGAGCCGAGCGGAGAGTGACCCTCAACGTAATCGGTGAATGCGGATACCGGTAAGGAATAACCCTGCTGTGCGTTAACTTTCTGCATAACAGACTCAACGTATTTAACAACTTCCGGTCTGCCGGTCAGAGCAGCTTTCTCGGTGCAGGTGTCTTCTGCGGTTTTCCAGGATTCCGGAACTTCAACTTTAACTACTTCATCAGCGCCGCGCTCGATTGCTTTGTAGTTCATCTCAACGATAGCGTCGCCCTTCTTGGAGTAGGATTTGTAAGCTGCCTGTTTCATGTACTCGATTGCATCTGCAGCCGGGATGATGTCAGCCAGTTTGAAGAATGCGGACTGTAAAATGGTGTTGATACGGTTACCTAAACCGATCTCTTTACCCAGTTTAACACCGTTGATGATGTAGAACTGGATGTTGTTGTTAGCGATGAAGCGTTTAACCTCAGCCGGGATATGCTCCTCTAAGCCTGCAGCATCCCACTCACAGTTTAATAAGAAGGTGCCGTTCGGTTTTAAGTCTTCAACCATCTTGTACTGACCTAAGTAGGAAGCTTTATGGCAAGCTACGAAGTCTGCTTTGCTTACTAAGTAGGTGGATTTGATTCTGGAGGAACCGAAGCGCAGGTGAGAAATGGTTACGCCGCCGGATTTTTTGGAGTCGTAATCGAAGTATGCCTGTGCATTCATGTTGGTGTGGTCACCGATGATCTTGATGGAGTTTTTGTTAGCACCAACGGTACCGTCAGAGCCTAAGCCCCAGAATTTACAGGATTTGATATCCTCAGCAACGGTATCCGGGCTCTCATTGATATCTAAGGACAGATAGGTAACATCGTCGTTGATACCGATGGTGAATCTCTTCTTCTCGGTGTTTTTGAATACAGCGATGATCTGTGCCGGGGTGGTATCTTTGGAACCTAAGCCGTAACGGCCAGCGTATACCGGAACATCATTGAACTGAGTGCCTTTTAATGCAGCAACTACGTCTAAGTAGAGCGGCTCGCCTAAGGAACCCGGCTCTTTGGTTCTGTCTAATACGGATACCTGTTTAACGGTAGCCGGAATAGCAGCAACCAGTCTGTCAGCAGCAAACGGTCTGTACAGTCTGACTTTGATTAAGCCGACTTTCTCGCCTTTAGCCAGTAAGTAGTCGATGGTCTCTTCTGCGGTATCGCATACAGAACCCATAGCTACGATTACGTGCTCAGCATCCGGTGCACCGTAGTAGTTGAACAGTTTGTAATCAGTGCCGATTTCAGCATTGACTTTGTCCATGTACTCTTCTACGATAGCCGGCAGTGCATCATAGTACTTGTTGCAAGCTTCTCTTGCCTGCATGAAGATATCGCCGTTCTGAGCGGTACCTTTTAAGTACGGATGCTCCGGATTTAATGCGCCTCTGCGGAATGCATTGATAGCGTCTTTGTCAACCATAGCGTCTAAGGTCTCATAGTCCCAAGCAGCTACTTTCTGGATCTCGTGAGAGGTACGGAAACCGTCAAAGAAGTGTAAGAACGGAACACGGCCTTTGATGGTGGATAAGTGAGCAACAGCACCTAAGTCCATAACTTCCTGCGGGTTGGTGGAAGCCAGCATAGCAAAACCGGTCTGACGGCAAGCATATACGTCGGAATGGTCACCGAAGATGGACAGAGCGTGGGATGCTAAAGCACGAGCAGAAACGTGGATAACGCTCGGCAGCAGCTCACCAGCGATTTTGTACATGTTCGGGATCATGAGCAGTAAGCCCTGAGAAGCGGTGTAGGTGGTGGTCAGAGCACCAGCGGTTAAGGAACCGTGTACAGCACCTGCTGCACCAGCCTCAGACTGCATCTCAACAACTTTAACGGTATCGCCAAAGATGTTTTTGCGGTTAGCGGTAGACCATGCGTCGGTTTTCTCAGCCATGTTGGAAGACGGAGTGATCGGGTAGATCGCAGCAACTTCGGTAAACGCATAAGAAACGTGGGAAGCAGCCTCGTTACCGTCCATGGTGATAAATTTTCTGTTTACCATGATAGATAAATCCTCCTGATTTTTTGTTTGCGGATCAACGTTTCATCCGCATAAAGTATCCTACAAAGGGTTTGTTTTGTGCGGCGGCACTTTTTCCCTTCATGCACCGTGTACGCCATAATGTTTTTGAATGAGGTATCAGGCAACATCCAAACACAAACTGGGCATACTCACGGTACTTTTTTTGCGTATTCTTTCAGTCAGAATTCCGTTTAAGGTTTTTTCTGCTGATTTTCGGACAACACAAAAAAGCAGTATGATACATACTACTTTTATTATAACACTTTTCTTTTGGGATGTAAAGAGAGCATGATAAAAAAATTGCAGGCAATTTTTGAAAATATAAAGGTAACGGCATAAAGTTGCCTTAAATAACAAATTCAGCGCAAACTCTCCTTTTTCCGGACATTGACAAAAACGGCGTTTTCCGTTATAGTATATGATAGGGATACAGCATAAAACAATAATCATCTGCTGTAACAAGATCCCTAAGAAAGGAAATAGATTCATGGACGACGTTGGCCGAAGTATTCTTTGGCTCTCTCTGGCAATTTTATTCGGACTCATTGCCGCGGTATTCTCTGCCGCGAATGAAGCGTATGATGATGCGGGTGTCAGCCGCCTGCGCAGACTGTATGAGGAAGAAGACGATCCAAAAGCCGGAAAGCTTTTGCATCTGCAAAGCAAGGTACAGCCGTATGCACTGCTTATCAATTTAGGCTGTGCATTCTCTCTGCTGCTCTCTGCAGCGTTTTTACTTGCAGGATTGATGGGTTTCACTACCGTGTGGTGGCACCTTTTAATCGGTATGGCGATCGGCAGCCTGCTGATCCTCCTTTTGTGTGTGGCACTGCCGCGTGTGTTGGCGGAATCCGACCCAACCGGGTATGTTTTAAGATTCTGCGCTCTTTTACGCTTTTTATCCTTTGTGTTCTCCCCAATGATCAAGACCGTATACTGGCTTGCAGCACTTTGCGGAAGACGCAAAGAAGAATTACCGGAAGAAGATGAGCGTACCGAAGAAGAGATCCGTCTGTTGGTAGAGGCAGGTTCCGATGCCGGTGCGATCGAAGCATCCGAGCATGAGATGATCGATAATATCTTTGAATTCGATGACCGTACGGTCAGTGAGGTCATGACCCACCGTACCGATGTATTTGCGGTAGATGAAAGTGCATCATTGGGTGAGATTTTGGATATTGCACTGCAGGAGGGGCTTTCCCGTATTCCGGTATACAGAGGGCGCATCGATAAGGTCATCGGTGTGGTATATGTCAAAGACCTGCTGCGCCTGCTTGCGGAAAAAGACAGAAAATTCCTGCTTGAGCAGTTTGTACGTCCGGTATTATATACCCCGGAACAGACGATGTGCAATACCCTGTTCCGTGAATTCAATGCAAAGAAAGTTCATTTTGCGATCGTTGTAGATGAGTACGGCGGTACTGCAGGTATCGTTACGATGGAGGACCTTTTGGAGGCGATCGTCGGTAATATGCAGGATGAATATGACCATGAAGAGGATATGATCCGCAAAAACGATGACGGTTCGTATCTGTTCTCGGGTGACCTTGAGCTGGATCTTGCGGAGAAAGAACTGGATATCACCTTCCCGGAGGATGACAGTGCGGATACCCTGGGCGGTATGCTCATCAATTTACTGCAGCGTATTCCGGAAGAAGGCGAATGCCCGAGCGTTACCATTGAAAACTGGATCTTACAGATCGTGAAGATCGAGGACCGTCATATCGAACAGGTACAGGCGACTCCGATCCTTCCGGATGAGGAAGAAGAAAAAGACGAGTGATTGACAAAAAGGAGATAGGCAGATGCAGACGGTAGAACGTTATTTGGATGAGCTGTTTTCCAAACTTCCGCAGACAGAGGTGCTGCAGCAGGAAAAGCAGCGCATGCAGGTCGCGGTCAGAAAGGAATATGACCAACTGATCCGTGTGGGTGTGGATCGCCAGACCGCGGTTGCGAGGATCATGAACGGTCTGCGCAGCGTGGAAAATCAGGTGAATGCCCAAAACGGCAAACCGTACGCTTCGGATTCCGGATTTTTGACGGTCGACCGTTATGTTGCATCGGATATCATCAAGGCGGGAAAAGCGAATGCCTTTTTGAAAGCGTTCGGCGTCGGTGCCCTCATCTTAGGTGTTGCGGCATCCCAACTGTTCGATGCGTTCTCCATGTATTTCTTCGGCGGTTTTCTGTCAGAACTGATGGAATCGTTTAGCGGACTGCTGTTTTTGATTGCCGCCGTTCTTGCGATCCTGTCATTCAGCAGAAGCAAAAAGAAAAAACACCAGTTCGACTTTTTGCAAAAGGGCTGCAATATCAATCGCGAAGGCTTTGATAAGCTGGATCACTTTGTACGGCAAGGTTTTGATCTGCAGAAAGCGTTGATCGTCGGTACCGTGCTATGCGTACTCGGCCCGATGATTTCCTCGTCACTCGGCTCCATACCGCTGCGTATGAGCGGTGATATCAGCGATTTTCTGCTGCTGGCAATCGAATCTGCAGGTGTCTTCGTACTGGTATATCGCAGTCAGATCAAAAAATTGATGGATCGGATCCACGATATCCTAAGATGCGGAAGAAAGACAGATTAAGAATAAGAAATAAAGCTCCCACAGCCTATGGCTGCGGGAGCTTTTGTGTTTAACTGAGTAAGGTGTCGGTCTCATCCGGGTAGATACGGTTGTTGTCGCCTTCGTAGTAGGCTTCTAAGATCTGACGAACCAGATGACGTGCGTTTTGTCCGTTTTCCAGCATAATGGCAAAGCTGATCTCCGGGTCGTTTACCGGTGCAAAACCGATGACGGCGCTGTTGGTTTTACCGCCGGAAGTCTGCGGCGTACCGGTCTTGATCGCAACATCGTATCCAAGGTCGGTTAAGACATAGTTTGCGTTTGAGATGGTGGATCCGGCTCCGATCATACCTTCGGAGATGGCATCAAATGCGTCCTTGGACAGATTGAAGGAGGATGCAACGGTGGTTTCGGTCTCGCTGATGGTCTCGCTGTAATCGTGCGAGACGATCTTACGTACGATATGAGTTTCATAGCGGGTGCCGCGGTTTGCCAGTACCGATGCTTCGGTCGCCATCTGCAGTACGGTAACGTTGGTATCCATCTGACCGATGGCAGCCTGCAGGGTATTACCCTCATCGTACCAGGTCGCACCGAATCTTGCAGAGTATTCCGGTCCGGACATATTACCGTTGGAATGTGCGATCTCCAATCCGGTATCAACGCCTAAACCGAACATATTTGCGTAGTAGTTGATCTTATCGATGCCAAGCTGTCTGCCGGTATCGTAGAAGAAGATGTTGCAGGACCATTTCAGTGCATCGATGACATTGATGTAACCGTTATGGCTGTGCTGCAGACAACCCGGTCGGTAACTCTGGTAGTAGAGATATTTTCCGGTACAGTTGATCTTATCAAGCGGTTCGATGATGCCTTCGGTCAAAGAAGCTGCCGCAACGATCGGTTTGAAGGTAGAACCCGGTCGATACAGGCCCATGAAGGGGCGATTTAAGAGCGGATTGTTTTCATCCGCGGCAAGCTTGGAATAGTTGCTGCGATATTCGTTGATGTCATAGGTAGGGTAGGTAGCTGCGGTGAGAATATCGTTGTTGTCGGTGTCCAGAATAACGATAGCACCACCGGTGCAGGGCACTTCCGGATCGGTAGCATTATATTCTTCGATATAATCGGCGAGCAGGTTCTGTACTTTTTCCTGCAGTACACTGTCAATGGTCAGCATGACTGTATTTCCGGCTTCAGCCTCCTCAACGGTTTTGACCTCAAGGACCGAACCGTCCTCACTTTGAATGATGGTTTCCTTTCCGTCCGTACCGTGCAGGTATTCTTCAAAGGTTTTTTCAACACCGGATTTACCGACGATGCTGTCGAGTGCATATCCCTTCTCTTTCAATTGCGCATATTCCTCTGCATAGATCGGGCCGATGCTGCCGATGATAGCGGAAGCGACATTGCCGCTGACATACTTTCTGGAATACTGCTCAACGATAAACACACCCGGAAGATCACGGGAGAGTTCCTCGATCAGAGCAACGGTATCAGCCGGGATTTCCTCGGCAAAGGTATACCTTGCGTAACGGGAAAAGCCCTGATACTGCATGGTATAGCGGATACCGATCATCTTACGCTGCAGATCTTTCGGATAATCGGTAAGCTCATATGATTCCAAAGCGGCGTCGATACAGTTTTGTGCGGTGGCATAGACATTTAAGCGCAGGGTGTTTTTTAAGTTGTCGATATCCTTTTCTCGGTCCTTTTCGAAGGAAAAAGGCGCCTTTTCACTGATCGGAAGAAGGTCATTCCATGCTACCTGTTCATTTTGCAGGATGATCAGCAGCTTATGAATGGTTTCGTTTAGATTGCTGGTCTTGATGAAGTTGTAGTCCAGAACCAGATTGTATACGACCTCGTTGGTGGCAAGGACACGTCCGTAGCGGTCTACGACCTCACCGCGTGCTGCGGTGACCTTAACCGTACTGGATTTGGAAGTGGTGGCCTTTTGAAGGCTGCTGTCGCCTTCAACGATCTGGAACTGAAACAGACGTACCGATACAATGGATGCAAATATCACAAGCAGTACGCCGAGCATTGCAACACGGCGGATCATTTTTGCTTTGGTGTTTTTGGACACAGGATGCCTCCTTTCCCTTGTGTTTTGAAAAAGCCTGAAACAGATGGTTGGAATACCGTTTGTTTCAGGCGGGGATGGCTTATGAGTCGATCATCATCAGATCGGTATCGTCCTTTTGCAGGCGGACAACGATCAGACGGATCAGATAGTAGATCGGGATACAGAATACCAGACTGAGTGCCGCTGTCGGCAGAAAGCGGTGGAGCAGCATCCAACCGTCCGGGTCGGATCCCCAGATCAGATAGTAGAAGAAATAGTCTAAAAAGCGCTGCAGCAGCAAGGTCAGAAAACAACTTGCCAGCGTGTCAGCTAATTTGGATTTCAAATATGCCGTGTGCACCAAAGAGATGATGACGCAGGCAAACATTAAGATAATGGCGTTGAATCCGAGCAGATAGTCTGCTGCCGCATCGGTAAACAGACCGCAGAACATGGCATAGACACCGCTTGGCAGCGGCTGTTCAAAACAGGCTACCGCAACGGCAAGCGGGATCAGCAGCATCGGTTTGACACCGCCAAAAGATAAAAATCCCGGAGTGGTCTGCATAACATATAAGATAGGCAGCAAAAGACAGTAGATACACCATTTGATCTGATTGCGGCGCTTGAGATTATTCATCGGAAGCCTCTCTTTCGCCATAGCCTTCCAGCACGCTGCCTTTGCCCTCGAAATCGGTGATGACATAGACATTTTTCAAAGTGGTGATCTCACTGACCGGCAATACCACAGCGTATAAGGTAACACCGTGATCCTCACGGTAAATATCCTGTGCGGTACCGATGGTAAGTCCGCGCGGATAGATGCCCGAAGAACCGGAGGTGACGATTAGGTCGCCTTTGGTGATGGTGGTCTCACTTGACAGGATGGACATTTTGCAATAACCTTCCTGTGCAAGGATTGCATCGCCGCGGCAGACACCGAGCTCTTTGGACTGGATCTCGTAAGAACCGACGCTGACGTCCGGATTTAAGATGGTCTTGACACGCGCGTTGATCGGACTGATCGCGGTGATGATGCCGACCAGACCTTCGGAGGACATGACCGGATCGTTTAATGCAAGTCCGTCCGAAGTACCTTTATCGATGACAAAGGTACCGTAGGTGTCATTGGCATCACGGCTGATGATGGTGGCCGGAGTATAGGAAAGAGCATCGTCGGTCTCGGTCATGCCGGCGATCTGACGAAGCTGTTCGTTTTCGTTTTTGATCTCCTCGTAATCGGTAAGCTGTTCACGGAGTTCCCGGATCGTTTCTTTGAGTTCGAGATTTTCTTCGTAGTTTGCGGCCGATTGGAGATAGCGGTCAAAGAAGCCGGTGATGCTGTCCGACACGTAAGCGGCGCCGCGCTGAAACGGCACCGTTACATAGCTGATAACATTTTGAAACAGATTGCCTTCACCGCCGACCGATGCGGAATACAGCATAACGCCAAGCAGCAGCACAGCAAGTGCAAGGATCACCTTGAACTTCCAGCCGGAAAAGAATTCACGCATTTCGGCCTTCCTTTCTGTCGGTTGGGATCATCAATACTGCATGTTCTGACCGGATGCGATCGCAGAGAACTGGGTGATGTTCTCTAAAATCATACCGGTACCTTTTGCAACGCAGTCCAGCGGATCTTCCGCAATGGCTACATGGATGCCGGTAGCGGCAGCAATCAGGATATCCATACCGCGCAGCAATGCACCGCCGCCGGTGAGCATGATGCCCTGGTCGATGATATCCGCAGCCAGCTCCGGCGGAGTCTGCTCCATGGTGGTACGGATCGCTTCGATGATCTCTTTTGCCGGCTCGATGAGTGCTTCACGCACTTCCTCGGAACGGATGGTAAGGCTTTCCGGTAAACCGGATACTAAGTTACGTCCGGTCACGGTGAAGTCTTTCGGGGTATTTTCGGTCGGACATACATTGCCGATCTCGATCTTGATGAGTTCGGCGGTACGGTCACCGATCAGAATATTGTATTTGTTTTTGATGTATTCGATGATGGATGCATCCAGTTTGTCGCCGCCGATCTTGATGGACTGGGAAGAAACCAGACCGCCTAAGGATAAAACAGCAACTTCGGTGGTGCCGCCGCCGATGTCAACGACCATACTGCCGGTCGGTTCGGATACCGGTAAGCCTGCACCGATTGCTGCAGCCATCGGCTCTTCTACGATCAATACCTGTCTTGCACCTGCTTTTTCGGTAGCTTCGCGGACAGCACGTTTTTCAACCGGAGTAACACCGGACGGGATGCAGATAACAACACGCGGTTTGCTGAATGCGGAATGATTGGCAGCGCGATGCATCAATTCCTGCAGCATACTGCAGGTGACATCAAAGTCAGCGATAACACCGTCTTTGAGCGGTCTTACGGTGGTGATGGTACCCGGGGTACGGCCGATGACGTCTTTTGCTTCGTTACCGATGCATTTTACGGTGTCGGTGCGGGTGTCTACCGCAACAACACTCGGCTCACGGATGATGATGCCTTTGCCTTTGAGATATACTACGGTATTGGCGGTACCGAGGTCAATGCCGATTTCTTTACCAAACATAATTTTCACTCCTGATCTTGTAAAGTTCTATTTCCTGTCGTATCAAACACATAGTTTACCATTTAATATTATAATCGTTTCTGCGGCATATGGCAAGACCCTTGCTTTAAATTTTCAAAATTTTCATAGAACGCTTGACTTAAAAGAAGCGTTTGAGTGCTCTTGCCAGTGCGGAAACCGGAAGTCCGACGATATTGAAGTAATCGCCGTCGATCTTTTCGCACAGCAAGCTGCCTTTTCCCTGGATACCGTACGCACCGGCTTTATCGGTATATTCCAAAGTGTCAAGGTATTCGTTGATCTCATCTTCGGTCAGTGGGTAAAATGTGACAAAGCTTTTTACAGCGAAGGTAAAATCCTTTTCCTTGCCGAGCAGGCTGACGCCGGTGATAACGGTATGGGTATTGCCCGCAAGCTCATTTATCATGCGGTAAGCATCTGCTCTGTCCTGCGGTTTGCCGAAGATATCGCCCTGCGGAGAGACGACTACGGTATCACATCCGATGATGATATCGGTATCGGATAATTTTTTTGCGGTATGGGAAGCTTTTCCAAAAGCCAAGGCTTTGACATATTCCTCCGGCTGCAGTACCGGGACGGCATCTTCGTCAAATGTGGAATCGATTACGGTAAAATCGGTGGTGATGAGCTGTAAAAGCTCTTGTCTGCGCGGCGATTTGGATGCGAGATACAGTTTCATCGGCATCACAGCTTTCCGGTGGAGCCAAAGCCGCCGGCACCGCGTGCGGTATCGGAGAGTTCATCCGCTTCCACAACGGACGGGCTGTAGTAGGAGGTGATCACCAACTGGGCAACGCGCTCTTTCGGCTGTACGGTGTACGGAACATCCGAGAGATTGTGCAGCATAACTTTCCACTCACCGCGATAATCACAGTCGATAACACCGACACAGTTTGCCGGGATGATACTGTTTTTTGCCGCAATACCGCTGCGGATATAGATCAAGCCTACGGTGTTTTCCGGCAGCTCTGCGCAAAAGCCCAGAGAGATACCGGTGGTGGTATGCGGTTTTAATTCGATCGGCTGTTCACAGCAGGCATACAGGTCGTAACCTGCACTGCCGGAGGTTGCTTTGGTCGGGAGAATTGCATTCGGGTTTAATTTTTTGATCTTAAATTCCATGATAATATCCTTTATTCTACACCGCGGTAGTAAAGTCCGCGGGTGAAATTTTTATTTTTCGGCGGTGTGCCGTTTTCGTATTGTTCAATGACGGCAAGGCATTCTGCAGCCGATTCGCCTGTGAATAACAGGGTGATGAAATCGTACCCTGTGGTTTCCTGCATACGCTCCGCAAGCAGGATCGGTTTGCCGTTGGTCAGCTCAAACCATCTGCGGTCATGACAGATGACAGGGAAAGAGGCTCCCATACGGTCGGTGAGTTTGGAGCGCTGTCTGCATTTTGCACAGCCGAGAGAAGCCTTGACCGGGCAGTTGCGCATCAGCATGACCGGATAATGTCCGTAGCCGATAAAGCCGGTCGGAACCGATGCGGCGATCTTATCCGCATTCTCGAAGGTGCATTCGGCGGAGAGGGTGATCTCATCCAGACCGGCATCCTGCCATGCGGCAGCGGAGTGACTGTTGGCACAGTTTAAGAAGCTGTCGCCGATACAGTAAAAGCCGATCTCTTTACCCATCTGCAGATGCGCCGGGTTGGAGACCATCATTCTTGTCACGCCGCGCTCGAATACCTTCTGCAGCTGCATTTTGCAGTCGATTTCGTTGTCAAACAGTGCACGGCTCGGTGCAGCGATCAGGTATTCCTTTAATTCGGACAGTTTATTCCAATGGGTCAGGATCTCCTCGACCGGCAGAATCATATCATACGGCATCGAGAAAACTTCCTCATCCATCTGCTCTACCGAAGCAAACTGCAAACGCATGACCGGACGGGTGCCTTTCTTTCTGCATGGCGGTAAGTCAGGTACCTGTTCGGTAAAGACGGATTTCGGCCGGTTGTCGGCTCTGAATCGGTATAACTGCTCGGATGCTTCGCGGCGCATCGCGTTGAGTGCGGAAGCAGGCAGCGTCATACCGTCGGCAATATCGCAGGTGATCTTATCCGCATAGAAAACCGTACCGCCCAATTTCTGCAGCGAGGCTGCGGCACGCTCGGCAGATAACGGTTTGTTCTCGGCGATCTCGGCCTGCGGTCCGGTGACCGAAACGGTATGTTCTCCGTCGGTTATGGTCAGCACCGATGCACCGTTTTGCGGTACCGACAGCGTGATGTCGGTCTTGATGACGCTTTTGACTTTTTTATAGGTGTTCTGCAGTGCATTCAAAACGCCCGGCTGTGCGGCTACGACATCCTCTTTCTGGCGGATACCGAACATGTGCGCACCGGTATTTCCGGTGATATAGCCATCGGTAAAGCCGCTGCGGGAGAATACGCTTTGCAGCATCTCGCGGTCAAAGGATTCCCCTTTGACAACCTTGGAAAATGCATCGGAAGCGGCTGCGGTATATTCCGGACGTTTCATTCGTCCTTCGATTTTTAAGGAGGTCACACCGATCTCCTCGAGTTTTTTGACATAGTCACTCAAGCAGACGTCTTTGAGCGAAAGGCAATGATCCGGTTTTCCGGTCGCAGTAAACGGCATACGGCAGGTACCTGCACAGCCGCCGCGGTTGGCACTGTGACCGCCGATCATGGCCGAAAGATAACACTGTCCCGACAAGGACATACAAAGCGCGCCGTGTACGAATACTTCGGTCTCGATATCGACCGCTTTTACGATGGTTTCGATCTCGGTGAAGGATAATTCACGGGAGAGTACCACACGGGAGAACCCGAGCTTTTGCATCAAAAGCGCACCGTTTACGGAATGTACCGAAAGCTGTGTGGAAGCGTGCAGCGGCATATCCGGACAGATTGCTTTGGCAATACGGAATACGCCGAGATCCTGAATGATGAGTGCATCGACACCGCATTCTGCTGCGGTGCGGATAGAATCGACGACGGCATCGATCTCGTCCTCGAAGAGCATGGTGTTCAGTGCCTGATGTACCTGCATACCGCGTGCGTGGCAGTATGCTACCGCTTCCCTGAGCTCCTCTGCGGTAAAGTTATGTGCACCGGAGCGTGCGGAAAATCGTTTTTGTCCGAGGTATACGGCGTTGGCGCCATTTTCGGCAGCGGCAATGACACTTTCCATGCCGCCCGCCGGGGCAAGAATCTCAATCATGGTTATCCTTTCCGGAATCGGCAGAGTGTGCCGCTAATTGGGTAAGTGTTTCGAATGTCTGTTTTAACTGTGCGTGTAAGGCGTCGTTTTCTTTTCTCAATGCGTCGTTTTCTCTTTGCAGGGCGTCGGTTTTCCGGTTGACGAGTGCCAGAGATTCCCGGTAATCGGCAATGCAGCCCAAGCCTTCCCCGATATTATAGTGATCGAGTTTGTCCTGTAATTCGGCGATCTCTTTTTTTAAGGTGCAGATCTGATCCTGCTGTTCGAGACCGACCAAAACCAGATGCTCGATGCGGGAGCGGGTCGGGCAGGCTTTTGCGACCTGACCGACTAATATATCAAATTGTGCTGCGATTTTACGCAGGTCGAGTTCGTTTTCGGAGGTGGTGATGTTAAAACACTGACCCTGGATCTGTATGGAAACGGTTTTGCTCATGTTACGGTCCTTTCCGATAATATACTTTACTTTACGAATAAAAAAGACTATAATAATATTATAATATGAAGTGTGATATTTTTCAATCGTTTTTCGGCGGAAAAAGGGCTCTTTTTTGCCGGAAACGAGGAGAATCCGGACAAAAAAGAAAGAAGGAAAGTTATGGGGGAAATTACGGCGGCAATGCCGCAAAAAAGAGAACGTATCGTACTGCTCGATTACCTGCGCGGCGTGGGGATCATCTTTGTTATCTGGTACCATTTGATGTACGATCTTTTGGATTTTTACGGTATTTGCGGATTTATTTTAAGTGACGGGATGGATATTTTCCGTGATATCATGGTGGGAATGCTTGTCTTGATCTCAGGTATCTGCTGCCGCTATTCCCGCAGCAATATCAAACGCGGTGTGATCTGTTTTTTCATTGCAATGGGTCTTACCCTTATTACCGGTCTGATGGGGGAGTACACCGTTATCCGTTTCGGTATCCTGCATATGTTCGGCGTATCGATGCTGCTTTACGGTTTGTTTGAAAAGCTGATTCAGATCAAACGACCGATATGGGCTGCTGGCGTCTGCTTTTTGGGATTTCTGCTTTTCTTTGCGATGCAGTTTGGTGCATTGGGATTTTATCGTTTGGAATTGTTGGAACTGCCG
Organism: Oscillospiraceae bacterium; assembly: GCA_045133555.1. Classification (GTDB taxonomy): domain Bacteria; phylum Bacillota; class Clostridia; order Oscillospirales; family Ruminococcaceae; genus JAHHTP01. Next base: position 9,536 of record JBGUUN010000104.1, on the reverse strand, counting down.
CAGGCATGGTATCAAACACCGTATTTGTTTTGGCTCGGGCTGCCGAACCGCTCGTTTTATTCCGCTGATTATTATCCTCTGTTTCCATGGACGCTTCTTTTCTTTACAGGTGCGTTTTTGGGCGCATATGCCGATCGTATTCCGCGCATGAAACCTTATCGAAAGCTTGCTGCACTGGCATGGACGGGACGGCACACCATGTTTTTATATCTGCTGCATCAGCCGATCTTTTACGGAATCTTCTATTTGATCGATTTATTTTAACATTTTTTCGTTACGGCAGAGTGCACAAATCATCAGATCAATTTTTTATGGATCAAAAGTTAAAAAAATCAGTAGAAAGACTTGACAAATCAAAGAAAAAATAAGATAATAATATATGGGACACAATTACAGATATAAAAAGAAAAAGTCAGTAATGTCGCTTATATTCGGTATAGGCGGCAGAAAGTGAGGAAAGAATTATATGAATATCGCTTTGATCGCACATGACGCCAAAAAAGAACTGATGGTACAGTTCTGCATTGCATATTGCGGCGTATTATCCAAACATGTATTATGCGCGACCGGCACTACCGGTAAATTGGTTTCCGAAGCGACCGGTTTAAATATTCAGCGCTTTTTAAGCGGCAGCCACGGCGGTGAACAGCAAATTTCTGCGAAAATCGCATGCAACGAAGTGGACTTATTATTGTTCTTCCGTGATCCGCTGACCAGAAAAGACTACGAACCGAGCGAAAGTGCATTACTGCGCTTATGCGATGTTCATAATATCCCGGTAGCGACCAATATTGCAACCGCTGAGGCATTGGTTCACAGCTTAGAGCGCGGTGACCTTGACTGGCGTATGATCGTTGCAAAACGCTGATCGCACCATCCCGACGTTGAAGCAAAGCAGTAAGCATATACCGTCCGACAGAGAATAGGCACAGGAATCTCTCCTGCTGGAAGTGCCTTACGGAAAAAGGTGTGTCGAAGGACATTGCGGAGTCGAAAACTGAATCTTATGGAAAGAGGAGAATTGCGCTTAGTTGCGTCGATTCTTGCATAAGGGTGGCACCACGAAAGCATTCGCTTCTCGTCCCTTGTTTTACAGGGACGAGAAGCTTTTATTTTTTGGTTTCACCGATAAAAGGAAAGAAGGAGATACGAAAGATGGCACCGAAAATCATTGCTCAAAAGGGCACCATGGATGTCATGCCGAACGACAGCTACCGCTGGTCGTTCGTTGAAAATCTGATGAAAGAGACCGCCAAAAACTACGGATACCGTGAAGCGCGTACCCCGACCTTTGAGGCAACCGAATTATTCGCACGCGGTGTCGGTGATACTTCCGACGTCGTACAGAAAGAGATGTATACCTTTAACGATAAAGGTGACCGTTCCATCACCTTAAAACCGGAAGGTACCGCAGGTATCGTTCGTGCGGCAATCGAATCCGGTCAGATCAACGATGCACTGCCGTTTAAGGCATGCTATGTTACCCCGTGTTTCCGTTACGACAAGCCGCAGGCAGGTCGTTTCAGAGAATTCCACCAGTTTGGTATCGAGTGTCTGGGTGCACCGGGTGCGGGCTGTGACGTGGAAGCGATCGCTCTGGCAAACGAGATCTTTGTCCGTCTGGGCTTAAATGACTGCAAATTGTTCATCAACTCCATCGGTTGTAAGACCTGCCGTGCAAAATACTCCGAGGCACTCAAAGAGTACTTTGCCGAGTATACCGATCAGTTGTGTGAGACCTGTTTAAGCCGTCTGGATAAAAACCCGATGCGTATCTTAGACTGTAAGAGCGAGATCTGCAAAGGTATTGCAAAAGACGCACCGAAGATCCTGGATTACATCTGTGATGACTGTGCCGCACACTTTGAGAGCGTAAAACGCCGTCTGGAAGCAATCGGTATCCCGTATGAGATCGACACCGGCATCGTAAGAGGCTTAGACTACTACACCAAGACTGTATTTGAATTTGTATCCGACAGCCTTGGCCTGACGGTTTGCGGCGGTGGACGCTATGACGGTCTGGCAGAGGAATTAGGCGGCCCGAAAGTGACCGGCTTAGGCTTCGGTATGGGTATCGAGCGTCTGCTGCTGGTACTGGAAAAATCCGGTATTGAGCTGCCGGGTCAGCCGGAGTGCGATGTCTATATCTGCAGCATCGGCGAGGCTGCTTCCTGTAAAGCACAGGAACTGGTACAGAAGATGCGTGAGGAAGGCTTATGGGCTGAGTGTGATATCGTCGGAAGAAGTGTCAAGGCACAGATGAAATACGCCAACAAGATCGGTGCAAAATATTCTCTGGTATTGGGCGACGATGAGCTGGCGAATGAGCAGGCACAGGTCAAAGAGATGGCGACCGGTACTTCCGAAACCGTTAAATTCGAGAAATTGACCGAGTATATTTCGACCGCAAGCATTGCTGCAAAGCTTGGCTTGGGTCAGTTAAAATAAAGGAGAGTATAACCATGGCTGATAAAATGAATGGCTTAAAACGTACCCATTACTGTACCGACCTTGGTGTTGCAAACATCGGTGAGACCGTTGTTGTGACCGGTTGGGCACAGAAAACCCGTGATAAAGGTTCCCTTTGCTTCATCGACCTGCGTGACCGCAGCGGTATCGTACAGCTTTCTTTCGACGAGCGTACCGAGCGTGAAGTATTCACCAAAGCACAGTCTGTCAGAGCTGAGTATGTCTTAATGGCAAAAGGCGTTGTCGCAAAACGTGAGAGCGTCAACAAAGAGATCAAAACCGGTGAGATCGAGATCTTCGTTGAAGATCTGCGTATCCTGTCTGTTGCACAGACCCCGCCGTTCCACATCACCGATAATACCGATGTTAATGAGGAGCTGCGCTTAAAATACCGTTATCTGGACCTGCGCCGCAGCCAGATGCAGAATACCTTGAAATTCCGTCATCAGATCGTAAAAGCTGCACGTGACTACTACGATGAGAACGGCTTCTTAGAGATCGAGACCCCGATCTTGATCAAATCCACTCCGGAAGGTGCACGTGACTATCTGGTACCGTCCCGTGTTCATCCGGGTTCCTTCTACGCACTGCCGCAGTCTCCGCAGCAGTACAAACAGCTGCTGATGCTGTCCGGCTTTGACCGCTATATGCAGATCGCTCGCTGCTTCCGTGACGAGGATCTGCGTGCTGACCGTCAGCCGGAGTTTACCCAGATCGACATCGAGATGAGCTTTGTTGACGAAGAAGATGTACGCAGCGTCAACGAGGGCTTTATCAAGTACCTGTTCAAACGCGTACTGGATATCGACATCCCGACTCCGTTTATCTGCATGCCGTATGATGAGGCAATGTCCCGCTACGGTTCCGATAAACCGGATACCCGTTTCGGACTGGAACTGGTTGATTTAAGCGATGTTCTGAAAGATTCCACCTTCAAAGTATTCGAGGGTGCATTATCCAAGGGCGGTTCCGTCCGTGCGATCAACGTAAAAGGCAAAGCTGCAGAGCTGCCGCGTAAGAAGATCGATAAACTGGTCGATGTTGTAAAAACCTACCGTGCAAAAGGTCTGGCATTTACCCGTCTGACCGAGGACAATGCGGCTTCCAGCTATGAAAAGTTCTTAACTCCGGAAGAAGTTGCTGCTGTCAGAGAGAAAATGGGCGCTGAGGTAGGCGACGTTATCCTGATCGTTGCCGATGCAAACAATGAGGTCGTATGCGAGAGCTTAGGTCAGCTGCGCTGCCATGTTGCAAAAGAGCTGAACATGATCCCGAAAGGCGTTTACAACTTCTTATGGGTAACCGACTTCCCGCTGTTCGAGTATGACGAAGAAAATAACCGTTATGCTGCAAAACACCATCCGTTTACCATGTGTAAAGATGCCGATATCGATAAACTGCTGACCGATCCGGCACATTGCTACGCAAAAGCATACGATATGGTATTAAACGGCTGTGAACTGGGCGGCGGTTCCATCCGTATCAACGATCCGGAGATCCAGTCCAAGATGTTTGAGGCTTTAGGCTTCACCAAAGAAGCAGCTGAGGAGCGTTTCGGCTTCTTGATCAATGCATTCTCCTACGGTGCACCGCCGCACGGTGGTATGGCATACGGTTTAGACCGTCTGGTTATGCTGATGCTGGATATCGAGTCCATCCGTGACGTAATCGCATTCCCGAAAGTACAGAGTGCTTCCGAGCTGATGACCAACTGCCCGTCTGAGGTAGACAAACAGCAGCTGGATGAACTGCATATCAGCATCGTTCCGGTCGAGGAATAAGAAATATCCGAAGGAGAAAAATATGAGAAAACAGGGGTACGATAAGATCATCGGTACCTATTTAAGCGCTGACCATAAAACAAACATTACCTGTTTTCAGTATGTTCCGCACGGAGTTGATTCCGAGAACCCGCCGATCGCGGTGGTACAGATCATTCACGGTATGTGTGACTATACCGAGCGCTATGAACCTTTCATTCGATTTTTGACCGAAAATAATGTGGTGGTCTGCTCTGCCGATCATATCGGACACGGCAGAACCGCCGCAAGTGAATTTGACCTGGGGTATTTTGCCGAAAAAGACGGCGATCTTCTGCTGGTCAAGGATGCCTTTTTCTTCACCAAGAAATTGCGGATGCAGTATCCGCAGGTGCCGTTTTTCTTTTTCGGTCACAGCATGGGATCTTTTATCTTAAGAGATCTTCTGGTAAAATACCCGATCACAGCTGCAGGTGCGATCATCAGCGGTACCGGCGGCCCGGATATGCCGTTTTCTGCCGCCAAAATGATCGTCAAAGCGATACGGGCAGCCAAGGGCTCCCGTTATCGCAGTAAAACGCTGTGGCGATTGATGTTCGGTGCATATAACCATAAGATCGATCATCCGAAAACGCCGTATGATTGGATATCGTCCGATCCGGAGGTGGCGGCAAGGTTTGCTTCCGATCCGAAATGTGCTTTTTGCTTTACGGCGGCAGCTATGGAAGATCTGGTCAACCTGTATGCCCGTATTTCCCGTCCGGAATGGGCGCAGAGCATTGGTAAGGATATGCCGCTTTTGCTGATTGCCGGTGAAGAGGATCCGGTCGGTAATTACGGAAAAGGTGTGCAGACCGTTTTTGAGCGGCTCAAAGCAGCGAAGATCCGTGATCTTTGCTGTAAGCTGTATCCGAAAGCACGGCATGAACTGCATAACGAGCTTCATAAAGAGCAGATGATGCAGGATGTTTTAGTCTGGATGAAGAGCAGAATCGAATAAAATAATAACAGCAGCATTCTTTTTGGAATGCTGCTGTTTTGTTATATGATGATTTATTTTTTGCCTAAACGCGCAAACCACTTGAAGGTCATCGGCCAGATACAGCCGGCGAATGCGGTCAGCAGGAAATAGCGGATGCCGTCTGCAGCAAAGCTGTCGTTAAACAGTGCGTAAAGCGGCTGTTTTAAGCCCGATTTGATAGCAAGGATTGGGATCAGGCCGAGCACGATCTTTAAGAGCTGTGCCCACCAGACCGCTTTGGTATCAAAATGGGTATATTTTTCGTCGATCTCATAGGTGAGCCAGAGTGCTAAGATACAACCGAGCATCTGCCATGCGGTCTTAACGCCGCTTTGATAGTTATGCATATCGATATCTGCCGGGAACGGGAAGAACAGGACAAATCCAAGGTACAGCAGACAGATGCCTGTCATTGCGCCCAGCAGGGTACGCATACCCTTTTTGCTTTCCATGGCTTTTCCGATAAGCGGATATAAGCCGAATACCAATACCAATGCGATCGCAACAGATACCAGAACATCTGCCGGGGTATGCACACCAAGATACATGCGCGAAAGCGGAACGAGTACACAGGCGGCAATACAGAGGATGCGTACGATCAGTTGTTTGGTACCGCGGGCAATACCGCCGAAAGTGCTGACCGAAATCTGGGTGTGTCCGCTTGGGAAAGAATATCCGGTGGCTTCTTCGCGGGCGCTTTCTACGATGGTAAAGCGCTCATCTTTTACCCATGGACGCGGAACACGGAACAGCAGTTTTAAAAACTGGTTGATGACGGTACCGATGAATCCGATGGAAAGCAGGTAATAGCCCTGTTTTTTGTTTAAGCACCAGAAGAATAAAAGTCCGACCAGGATAAATACGGTCTCCTCACCGAGGTGGGTGATCAGAGAAAACACTTCATCGAGGAAAGGGGTACGAAGTCCCTCTAAAAATCTTAAAAAATCCAAGAATATATCCTCCTTTGGTTTGGGTTACCTTTAGTATATCACAAAGAATAACAGTTTGCAACGGCAGAGATAGGCATAGAGATTCAGTCTTTCTTATTTTTTGCCTGGTCGATCAGCATTTTGATCGCGGCAAGGATCATAAAAACACCTGCGGAAATATAGATCATGGCACTCTGCGCACCCCAGAGGAATGCGGCAATGCAAAGTCCGATGCCGGTCAGGATAAAGAGGATGGCGGAAATATAAATTTTCATAACAAGTTCCTTTGCTGTATGTTTATAAGGTTTCTTCCCAGAAGACAATGCCTTCGCGTTTATAGGTATAGGTTCCGTACAGTTTTCCGTCTGCACAGATGATCGCGGGGTAGGAGAATTCTCCATCGCCGGATTCTAAGTCGGTCATACGCTCAAACTGTTCGCAGGAATCCTTGTATTTGTAGAGGGTCAGCGGCGAGCGTACGCCCCAGTTTTCGCAAACAGGGTTACAGATCAGATAGACCGCACCGTTGTCTGCTTTAATACAGTCGAGTCCGCTGTTGTTGTTTGGGATTTCGATCGGATAAGCCGGACACCAGCTTTTCCCTGCATCGGTCGAATCGCTGCGGTAGATAAAACCTTTATCGGTACGCATCAGCGCGTGTACGCCGCCCAAAGCATCTTCCCAGAAGCAAGGCTGGATCATATTGGCATCGTCGGATGCGGGGATAGAGACTTTTTCAAAGTGCTTACCGTCATCGTCGGAGACTTCGGCAAAGCATAGCCACCGTCCCTGTTCGGTGGAACAAGGGGCCAGGATACGTCCGGAGGAAAGACGGATCGGTTTGTTTTTGACCGGACCGCGGCCGCCGCTTTCATCACCTTGCACCAGCTCTTTGGCATCACTCCAACTCTTTCCGCCATCGGTGGTGGTCATTACCATGGTTTTCCAGTATGGGATCTGATATCCGATTTTATAATATAAGGTCACGCTGCCGTCGGTGCGGCGGAATAAAACCGGATTCCAATGCGGGATATTTTCCTCGGCGGATACGATTCTTGCTTTGCCCCAGACACCGTTTTCACAGGTGTTGACCCAGATGGCTACGTCATTTTCTCCCTCTTTGGTCCCGGCAAACCATGCGGCAATGAAGTTTTCGCCCTCCAGTTTTACGATCGTGCTGGCGTGGCATTGAAACGGTACAGTCGGATTGCGGAAGATGAACTGCTTTTTCATGGTGATCTCCCTTCGGATATCGTTCTCTTTTACAGCCATTATAGCATTATTTGGGATACAGTGCAACCTAAAATCACTTGACATTCGCAAAATCTTCTGGCATGATATAAGCAAAAGGGATCGGTCTTATACGGAGGTGTTGATATGAAAAAGATCGGACGCGAGGTGTTGTTTTTACAGACCGGAGAGAATAATCCGAGAAACGGCGAGGGTGCGTTTGTGCGCCGTAAAGACGGCAGCATCCTGTTTGCGTATACGGCATATAACGGTGATGATTGGAACGATCATTGCTCGGCGAATATTTCGGCATATGTATCGTTTGACGAGGGCGAAAGCTGGGAAGGTCCGACTGTACTGCTTGAAAAAGATCCGGAGGCGGAGAATCTCATGTCGGTATCGTTTTTGCGGATGCAGGATGGCAGCATCGGTATGTTCTATATTCGCAAGGTAACGGTCGGTGAATTGATTCTGGATGAGATCGTATTGCGGCGTTCTTATGATGAGGGTGTGACATGGGATGCGCCGCAGGTCTGTTTGCCTTCGGATGACTACCGGGTTCTCAACAATGACCGTCTGGTCAGATTGAAAAGCGGAAGAATTTTGCTGCCGGTCGCTGTGCATACGCCAAGTATGGTCGACGGCGTGATGCAGTATCAGCCGGGCGAACTGCAAATCTACCGTTCGGATGATGACGGTATGAGTTGGACACCGTCTGCTCGCATCACTACGAGCTATGACAATGACAGAGACGGTCTGCAGGAGCCGGGTGTATTTGAATTGGAGGACGGCACGGTATGGATGTTTATCCGCACCGCCTACGGGCATCAGTATGAGAGCTTTTCCAAAGACGGCGGTGAGACCTGGTCGGCTATCCGTCCGAATTTTACATTTGCATCTCCGCTGTCGCCGATGCAGGTAAAGGCGGTCGGGGAATATACGGTGGCAATTTTCAATCCGGTTCCACGTGCGGCATGGGCGATCATGGCGGAAAAGAAGGATTATTGGCATGTCTGGGGCAGAACGCCGTTTGCGGTGTCGGTCAGTGACGACACAGGCAAGAACTTTGTACGTACCTATTTGCTGGAAGATGATATCAGCAACGACTACTGCTATCCTGCGATCCTAGAGGGTGACGGTTATTTCCTTGCGGCATATTATCACTCCAACGGCACCGATGTGGCGTTAAACAGCCAGCGCATCATGAAAGTATCGTACGATGAAATCAAAGATTGATCAAAAGAGTACCGAAAGGTACTCTTTTTCTTTTCCTGTTGACATATTGGATTTTAAATGCTATTATTATGTTAGACGATATATCGCAACGCATAATAGATGGAGGTGATGCTGTATGGGGAATCAAAGTCCGATGACCGAGGCGAATTTTTATATTTTGCTGGCCCTTTTGAAACCGGGACACGGCTATGGAATGATGCAGAGGATCAAGGAATTATCCGGCGGCAGAATTTTGATGGGGCCGGGAACTCTGTACGGTGTTTTGACCCGTATGCAGAAAGAGGGGCTGATCCTACTCAAAGAGGAGGACGGCAGAAGAAAGAATTACGAGATCACCGAAGCGGGAAAGAATGCACTCCATGCCGAATATCAGAGATTGCTGTGCATGGTAAACGATGGTAGGATCATCGGGGAGGAAGAAGTATGAAGCGGGTATATTTGCTGCATCCGAGCGAATATGCACTGGGTGCGACTGAGAAGTTTTATACCGATAAAGCGGCTGCCGGTTTAGAGTTGGTAAGCCGTGGAAAATGGTTTGATTGTTTTGAAAAAACAGAGCCAAAACAGATGAAATACCGTATCGAAGTGGCGGTACCGCGTGCATTTGAGGATGCGGGAATGCCGGAGGAACAGATCGCGGTATACGAGGACTGCGGTTGGGAGTATGTCTCCGGTCAGCGGTATATCCATGTGTTTCGTGCGCCTGCCGACAGTGATACCGAGGATTTCTATTTAGAGCCCGAGCAGCAGGCGAAAACCATCAAGGCATTGAAAAATCAGTATATCGGATCCTTCTTCTATCCGTTTTTATGGGTCGCGTTTTACCTGTTTCTCGGGTTTTTGACCGGAACGGTAAGTAGTGAATTCGGTGCAGCGCTGTTTGGAGTACTG